>JALGTD010000009.1 GCA_029821515.1 Candidatus Zipacnadia bacterium
TATTAGCGGTTCCGAGTCGGTTACCACTACATCATGTTCAAAGTGTGCCGATAGTTCACCGTCGGCTGTGCGCACTGTCCAACCATCTTCATCCACCTTGACCTGCTCAGTGCCAGCATTGACCATCGGCTCGATGGCCAGAACCATACCCGGCTGCAAGACCAGCTCGTAATCTTCAAACGCTCCAGGACTATAGAAATTCGGAATCTGGGGCGGCTCATGCATTTCCTGCCCGATGCCATGCCCCGTTAACTGACGGACGACGCTGTAGCCGTGGCTCTCTACATATTCCTGGACGGCCTTAGAGATCTGCTTCAACTTCTTGCCAGGGCGCGCCTGAGCTATACCCGCCATCAGAGCACCGCGTGTAACCTCCAGCAACTCGTGGCCCTCCTCAGACTGGTCAACGATGGTGGTAAACGCGGCGTCGCCGTGATACCCCTCGCAGTAGGCACCCAGGTCAACACCTACTATCTGCCCTGCCTCCAGAGCAGTCTCGTCAGGAATACCATGGACCACCACATCATCAATTTGAATACAGGTGGCGGACGGATAACCCCTATAGCCCTTAAACGAGGGCACTGCTTGGCGAGCTCGGATGTGTTCTTCAGCCAATTTGTCAAGTTCCAATGTGGTCACGCCGGGCGCGATCCGTCCGCGCACTAAATCCAGCGTCTCACCGACGATCTGTCCAGCGACTTTCAGCTTCTCCAACTCTTCTTTCGAGCGCCGCGCCACATACCGCCTACGCGCATTCTTAGCCATCGTCAGTAGAGTCGTCCTCTCCGTGCTAACTGCGCCAGCTCCGCGCTGACCTCTTCCTGCCCCTGCTCAGCATCTACGGTGACGAGTTGTCCGCGCTGCCGATAGTACTCAATCAACAGCGCAGAGTCCTGCTTATAAACCTCCAGCCGATTACGAATCGCTTCGGGCTGGTCATCGCTACGCTGGTAAAGCTCTCCCCCACACTGGGGGCAATTGTCCCCGATATCCAGTCCGTCGCGGTGCACATTGTATATCGTCCCACAGCCGGGGCACATCCGCCGTCCGCTCAATCGCCGTACTACTTCCGCATCACTGACCGCCAGATTGATCACCAACGGCTGCTCTCGGCCTATCCCTTCAAGGATCTCAGCGAGCGCTTCTGCTTGAACTATCGTGCGCGGAAAGCCATCAAGCAGATAGTACTCATCAGATCCGAGCTGCTCCATTCGCTCAGCGACCAGGTCAATGACCAGATCGTCAGGTACCAGCTCTCCCGCTTCCATATATGTCTGCGCTTGCTTGCCCAGGTTGTTTTGAGCGGCCACCGCCACCCGCAGCAAATCCCCGGTAGACAGGTGCATATAGTTCATATCTGTTTTCAAATACTCCGCGTGGGTGCCTTTGCCTGCTCCCGGCGGCCCCAACAAAATCAAATCGTGCTGTGCCATCACCCAGTTGTCCTTCGCTACTCAAGCCAAAGCTGCTAAATTATAGTCATTGCTGGCTAGGCGTGCAAGAATCCGCGGTAGTGGCGCATCAACAGTTGCGCCTCGACCTGCTGCATCGTATCGAGAGCTACCCCAACAATAATCAGCACTGACGTA
The DNA here is from genome assembly GCA_029821515.1 of Candidatus Zipacnadia bacterium. GTDB lineage: Bacteria > Armatimonadota > Zipacnadia > Zipacnadales > Zipacnadaceae > JALGTD01. The sequence goes on from JALGTD010000009.1 coordinate 1,590, forward strand.
CCCCCGACCAGGGTGAAGCTTTCCACACCAGTTATCGGGCCAACATAGTACTGCATAAGTGCTACGACACCAAGGAAGAGCGCCCCAGCCAGGGTTATTCGGTAGAGAATCTTGTCCAGATAATCGCGAGTCTTCTCGCCCGGCCGGATTCCTGGTACCGCGCCGCCGTTTTTCTGCAAGTTCTCGGCGATCTCCTCGGGATTGAAGGTAACGGCTGTATAGAAATAAGTAAACAGAATGACCAGAATAAAGTAGAAAAACGAAGCAAAATGATTGCCCTCGCTGGGTGTCGTAAAGTTTGTTATGGTCTGAATGGCGTTATAGACGCTGTCCTCGGTGAACCCCAATCGTGCGATGGTCTGCACCACGCTCTCATTCATCAAGAACTGGGCTATTTGCGCCGGGAACATCGCCACCGCAATTGCAAAGATAATCGGCATCACTCCGGCCTGATTGACCCGCAACGGCAGATAGCTGCTCTGGCCCCCATAGACGCGCGTACCTCTGATTCGCTTGGCGTATTGCACCGGGATCTTGCGCTCGGCCTGTTGCACCTTGATAATGCCATAGATCATTCCCACAAAGAGAATCACCAGGAACAATACATTGCCCAGGCCGATGTATCCGGCCAAAAGCATCTGGGAGGTGCTGGCCAACTGCTGGGGCAGCGCCGTCATTATACCCACAAAAATTATCAAGGATACACCCTGGCCAATGCCATATTCGGTGATCTGGTCGCCGATATACATCAGAAACAGCCCGCCAGCCACCATCATAACTATATCAAAGCCAATAATCATCGGCGTGCCCTGAAATGCGCCCACAGTGCCGAAGAATCCAATCATACCAAAGCCTTGCAACACGCAAATGCCTACGGTGGTGTACTTGGTCCATTGGCGGATTTTGCGCTGGCCCCACTCACCCTCTTTTTGCAACTGCTCGAGGGAGGGGACGGCCATCACCAGCAACTGAAAGATGATTGAAGCGGTAATATAGGGCATTATGCCCAGAGCCAATATAGAAAACCGCTCTAGTGAGCCCCCGGCAAAGGCGTTAAGCAGTCCCCCAATGCCCCCGCCAAACGCTCCGGAGAACAACCGCTCCATGGCCTCCTTGTTGACTCCCGGCAGAGGAACGTGTGCGCAGGCCACGTATATGCCAAACATGGCCATCACGAAGAGTATGCGCTTGCGCACATCAGGCAGGCGAATGGCCTGGGCTAAGTTGCCGATCCGCTCTTGCATCAGTCAATAACCTCCGCACTGCCACCGGCTGCCTCGATCTTCTCGCGTGCCGACTTGCTGAAGGCGTGTGCCCTGACATCCAGCTTGTGCGATATTTCCCCATTGCCCAGGATCTTCAGACCATCCCCAATCTTGGAGATCAACCCACTTTCTACCAACAGCTCCGGGGAAACTTCAGTGCCCTCGGCAAAACGTTCCAACTGGCCTACGTTGACAATCTGATATTCCTTGCGGAATATGCCGATATTGTGGGCTTTATTGCTTTGGCCACGCAGCTTGGGCAACCGCCGGTAAAGCGGCGTCTGGCCCCCTTCAAAGCCCGGTTTGATGTTATACCGGTGCCCTTGCCCCTTCTCGCCCCGGCCGGCGGTTTTGCCCTGGCCAGCGGCAATGCCCCGGCCTTTGCGCTTGGCCTGCTTCTGCCTGGCCTTATTTGGTTTGACATCGCACAGATCCATAGCAGTTCTCTTTTCTTTGGTCTTTCCCCTATCCGGTGTGACAGACATCACACCGGCAACCTCTCGGTAGACACAACAGCAATCGCCGTCGAAACTCAGAATTTCAGGCCAGCTTCACGAGCGGCTTCGGCCAGCGCTGCAACCTTGCCGTGATAGGGCCAGCCGGCGCGGTCGAAGACAACCTCCTGGATGTCCTCCTCCAATGCTCGCTTGGCCACCGCCTCGCCAACTGCTGCAGCAGCCTCGATATTTGCCGTGCTGGAAAGGCCCTCGCTGACTTCATCGTCCAGAGTGCTGGCGACGACTAGAGTATGCCCTCGGGTATCATCAATTATCTGCGCGTAGATATGCTTAAGCGTCTTGGTAACGCACAGCCGCGGTCGCTGCGGGGTACCTCTGGTCTTGCTGCGACTTCGCGCCTGGCGGCGGCGCCGTGCCGTTCGTCTGTCTTGTTGTTGACTCACAACTGACCTTCCTTAACAGAATTTACCGCAATCTGACACATAGACCTATTCAACACCGATCTTGGCTTGCTTACCGGCCTTGCGCCGTAACTGCTCATCTATATACTTGATGCCCCGCCATTGAGTACCCTTAGCCCAGTATGGGCCAACCGGCTGGATGGCACGAATATCCGCGGCCATCTGTCCGACTATCTGCTTATTAGCGCCGCTCACGACAATCTGGCCCTTCTCGTTGATCTCTATTTCAACACCTTCAAGAGGCTCTATAACCACGTCGTGTGACAGACCAACATTGAGGCGCAGGCTTCTGCCCTGCATTTGAGCGCGGTAGCCAACACCCTGATACTCCAAGCATTTCTCAAAACCTTCGGTAACACCCTTGACCATATTGGCAACCAGCGCGCGGGCCAGACCGTGCAGCGCCCGATGGTTTTGCTGCTCAGTAGCTCGAGTAAAAACAAGCTGCCCCTCTTCGATAGCAGCACTGATCCCCGCCGGTATCTTCTGGGACAGCTCACCACCGGGGCCTTCAACTGTAATTATGTTATCTTCGATATTGACCTGAACCTTATCAGGTATCTCGATTGGCGCTTCGCCTATCCGCGACATATTCGCTCGCTCCTCAAGCTCACAACTACCAAACCTCACAGATGACTTCCCCGCCGATACCACGCTTGCGCGCCTCGCCAGCGGTCATGACGCCATCACTGGTGGAGATGATCGCTATTCCGATGCCTTGCAATACGCGCGGCAACTCATACCTATTACTGTAGACCCGCCGCCCGGGTTTGCTAACCCGCCTACTACCTGCGATTACCGGCTTGCCGAACTCATCATACTTCAGCCGCATTCGCAAGTCACGGCCCCGGTTGACCAGTTGAAAGCCCCGCAGATAGCCCGCTCTGTGTAATATATTGGCGATGGCCATCTTCATCTTGGATTTGGGCACATCAGCACTGGTATGCCGCCCATTGTAGGCATTCGTAATACGACTTAGCATATCTGCAATTGGATCAGTTACGACACCCATCAGCTACCTCCCAAATGGATCAAGCCGTCTCAGTGCGACGGCTGTGCCTCCTTCACCAACTGGACTTGGTGACACCAGGGATATTGCCAGTCAGAGCCTGCTCGCGGAAGCAGATGCGGCACATACCAAACTTGCGCATATAGCCACGCCGGCGTCCACAAAGCTGGCAACGATTATAGGCACGCGCACTAAACTTAGGCTCCCGTTTTTGCTTAGCGATCCACGATTTCTTCGCCACGGACTAATGCCTCCTGGCTGTAGCATGCTGTCAGTTAGTTCATATTACTCTTACCATAGGATATCCTGAACCAGGTTTATGCCGGCGCCAGTGGCAAGCCAATTGTCTCCAGCAGAGCCATACCTTCCTCGTCGCTGCGCGCAGTGGTGACAATTGTGATACACAGACCACGGGCCTTCTCGATGTTATCATAAGTCAGTTCGGGAAAGATCAAGTCATCGTCAATTCCCATGCTATAGTTACCACGGCCATCGAATCCGCTGCGGGGCAAACCCCGAAAATCACGAATACGAGGTATAGCGATGTTAAACAACCGGTCAGCAAACTCCCACATTCGACTACCTCGCAGCGTTGCCTTGCAGCCGATCGCCTGGCCCTCTCGGACGCCAAACGCCGATATTGACTGCTTGGCGCGAGTAATACAGGGACGCTGCCCCAGAATCAACGCCAGTTCGTTGACGGCATTCTCCAGGGTCTCGAAATTGTCAGTCGCCTCGGAGATGGCCATACTCACACAAATCTTCTGGGGCCTGGGCACCTCCCATATATTCTCGTACCCAAACTGCTCACTTAGTTGCGGGCGGACCTTTTCTTCATACAGCACTTTTAATCTTGGTTGATAGGCCATTTCACTCGCCTACGCTCTCACTTGCCGCCTTGAGGGGCTGCGCTGTTACGCAACCCGACGGCTCGGCTGTAATGTCACTATTCGTCAATATCGGCGCCGCACTGCTTACACACGCGCACTCGCGTCCCATCCTGATGCCGGCGATGTCCCACTCGTGTCGGTTTACCGCAACTCGGGCAAACCAGCATCACGTTGGAGACATGAATGGGACCAGGGCTCTCAATGATCCCGCCCTGCCGAACTCTTTGCGTCTGGCGCACCGCTCGTTTAAGAATATTCACACCATCAATAATAACCCGCTGCTCTTTGGGCAACACACCGATCACCCGACCACGGCGCAGGTTACCCTGGTAAGACCTGTCTTTCCCGGCAATCACTATAACCTCATCGTCGGTCTTGATGTTCAGCTTATTATTTGGCATCTACACTACGCTCCTAATACTAAGGCCCGGGGACAAAGTAGCCCGAGCACCTCGGCCTTAGACTACCTCCGGCGCCAGAGAAATAATCTTCATATACTCCTTGGCGCGCAGTTCCTGAGCGACTGGACCAAAAACGCGCGTACAGAGCGGGTTGTCGTTCTCATCAACAATCACAGCAGCGTTATCGTCAAATCTCACGTGTGTCCCGTCAGATCGCACAACACTTTGCCGGCACCGCACCACCACAGCACGGATAATAGCGCCCTTTTCAATGGGGCTTTGTGGCGTCACTTGCTTAGCAGAAGCCACAATCAGATCACCCAGCGAGGCGTACCTCGCTCCACTCCGCCCAATTATGTTAATACAGCCAATCTCCCGAACTCCGGAGTTATCGGCTACTTTAAGTCTAGTTTCTTTCTGAATCATAGTGACAGGCCTCTTCAGTTGCTGGTGCAGCTACCCACCGTTCTTAGCTCACTGCGATGCTTGCTGCTGCGTGCTTTCTGCGATAATCCGCTCCATAAGATTGGCTGGTACTGGCTGGTAGTGGGCAAACTCCATCGTGTAGCTGGCTCGCCCCTGCGACAGAGAGCGCAGGTCAGCCGCGTAGGTAATTATCTCCGCCATAGGAACCAGGGCCCGAACCCGCTGCAATCCTTTGCCGACGGCATCCATTCCCTGGATCTGCCCGCGCCGCCCGTTAATATCGCTCATCACATCACCCATAATGTCGTCGGGTGTGGTCACCTCAACAACCACCACCGGCTCCAGCAGTTGCCCCCTCGCCTGGTCAAGTGCCTGGCGCATAGCCAACTTCCCAGCCATCCGAAAGGCCATATCTGACGAGTCCACCGGATGGGAACTGCCGTCATCGAGAGTGACCTGGACGTCCACCACCGGATAACCAGCTAACACTCCTGACTCCATAGCGTCCCGAACGCCCTTTTCGACGGCCGGGATGTAATTGGTCGGCACCGCTGCGCCCCTTATCTCGTTGACAAACTCGAAGCCCTTGCCACGGGACAGTGGCTCCACCCGAATCCACACATCCCCAAACTGCCCCCGTCCCCCGGTTTGCTTCTTATGACGGCCGTGCACACGCACACTTTGCGTTATGGTCTCCCGATAGGCAATCTTGGGCGGCTTCAAAGTTACACTGACGCCGAACCCATTCTGCAGGCGACTGGTAACAATATCAACATGCAACTGGCCCATCCCCCGAAGAATCAGTTCTCCAGTTTCCCTATTCCGTTCGTAGGTAAAGCCGACATCTTCATCAGACAGTTGGGCCAGCGCTCCGGAAAGCTTGTCCTGGTCAGCCCGTGATGTCGCCTCCAGTGCCACCGCATGCATACCTATGGGCAGGGGCGGACAATCAAACACTACTTTCTCCCTACCGCCATACAGAGTAGTTCCTGTACAAACATTCTCGAGCTTGCTGACACAGCCAATATCACCGGGCGCTAATGTCCCTGCGGCAACGGCCTCGCGTCCCTGAATAAAGGACAGCCCGCTCAACTTCACATTCCGACCGGTCTGGACATCGGTTGCCGGTGCATCCGCCTGGGCCACACCCGAAACTATGCGCAGAACATTAAGTCGTCCGACATACGGGTCCAGCATTGTCTTGAATACCACCGCCGAGAACGGCTCGTCTACAACTGGAGAGCGGACAATCTCCTCACCGTCTCCGGGAGCGTGGCCAATCCACGACCCATGCATCGCGGGCGAAGGTGCAATCTGTTCCAGCAAATCAGCCAGGGCAAGTGTCCCAATACCGCGTTGGGCATCGCTGGCAACCACCGGTATAATTAGCTGCCCGGCGATGGCATTGCGCAAGCCTTTGGCTAATTCTTCAGCGCTCAGCTCTCCCTCTTCCAAATATTTTATGGTAAGCTCATCGTCGGTAGCGGCGACTGCATCAACCAGCTCCTCACGGGCCATTTGTGCACTCTCGACAAGCTCATCGGGTATGCTGGTGCGCTGGGCATTACCGCCCTCTCCCCGAACTGCCTCCATCGCCAGCAGGTCAATTACTCCCTCAAAGTCCCCCTCGCTGCCAATGGGAAGCTGGATCGGCACTATTTCAGGGCCGATCAAACTCTCCCGAACGTTGTCCAGCACACTATCAAAGCTGGCTCGCTCCTGGTCCAGCTTGTTTATCACCAAAATTATTGGTTGGTGTTGTCCGCGGGCTACTTCGAAAACTTTGTAAGTATGAACCTCCACACCCGCATTGGCGTCAACCACCAGCAGGCTACAATCCGCCACCCACAGACAGGGAATCACCTCGCCAAAAAACTCCGAGTACCCCGGCGTATCAATAAGGTTTATCTTGGCGCCACGGTGTTCATAATAGCAGACTGCGGGCGAGATCGAGATCTGTCGCTCGGTTTCCTCCGCAGTAAAGTCGCAGGTTGTGCTGCCCTGGGTTATCTGTCCCATGCGATTTTTCATACCAGTGCTGAACAGCAACGCTTCGGCCAGAACTGTCTTGCCACAGCCACGGTGGCCGACTATGGCGAGATTGCGAATGTCACTGGTTTGGTATTGCGGCACCTGTTTTGCCTCCCAACTAAGACAGCTACAATGTCTCCAGGCTCCTCACCCCGGGTTACTCGGCGCGAGCGATGATCTTGCTCACCCGCCAGTGCTTGGTCTTGCTCAGGGGCCGGCACTCACTTACTTCAACCTGGTCACCTTCACGGCATTGGTTGCTCTCGTCGTGGGCCTTAAGCTTGGTACTACGCAGCAACACCTTGCCGTACAATGGGTGGCTATTTAGTCGCTGAATCTCGACCACGACCGTCTTGTCCATCCTATCGCTGATTACTGTGCCCAGAGCGGTACGCCCCTGGCCAACCTTCTCGGTGCTCATTGATTGATTCCCAACTCCCGCTCGCGCAGAATGGTGTTAATGCGGGCAATAGCTTTACGATACTTACGAACCCGCTTCGGATCTTCAATTTGGCCAGAAGCCAACCGGAACCGCAGGTTAAACAAACTCTCGATGATATGCCGCTTACGGTCCCGCAACTCTTCGTCACCGGCCCTGCGCAACTGATCAACAAACTGGCGATTTGTATCAACGGTGTCAGGCATCGTAGTCCTCCCGACTGACAAACTTACACTTAATCGGCAGTTTGTGGGCCGCTCTGCGCATTGCCTCGCGGGCAGTCTCGCCGGGTACGCCTCCCATTTCGAACATCATCCGACCGGGCTTGACAACCGCCACATAGTATTCAACCGCGCCTTTGCCCTTGCCCATACGAGTCTCGGCCGGTTTCTTGGTAACCGGCTTGTCCGGGAATATGCGAATCCACACTTTTCCCCCGCGCCGGGCTGCTCGGGCCATGGACACACGAGCTGCCTCTATCTGCCGCGAGTTAATCCAACCCGGTTCCAGCGCCTGAAGTCCGAACTCGCCAAAGTTCAGAGTGCTGCCGCGGTAAGAGAGTCCTCGCATCCGACCCCGGTGCTGCTTTGCATGCTTCAGTCGCTTAGGCATCAACATCTTCAACATCCTCCTCAATCGCCTCTACCGCTACAGTTGGCTGACTCGCTTCCTGCTCAGCCGCCTCGCTCTCTTCGACTGGTTCGTCTGACTGACTGGCAACTTCGTCCACTTCATCAACTTCAGTAGGCTCGGCAGCATCACTCTCCGGCAGCTCCTCCTCAGCTTCCAACTCAGCCTCCTCCGCGCCGGCCTCTACCGCGGCCTCAACAGCCTCTGGCTCGGCAGCATCACTCTCCGGCGGCTCCTCCTCAGCTTCCAATTCAGCCTCCTCCGCGCCGGCCTCTACCGCGGCCTCAACAGCCTCTGGCTCGGCAGCATCACTCTCCGGCAGCTCCTCCTCAGCTTCCAATTCAGCCTCCTCCGCGCCGGCCTCTACTGCGGCCTCGGCAGCTTCTGCTTCGACAGACGGGGCCATCTCTGCTTCCAAACCCTCCTCGCGTTCCATCCGCAAGGCCTCTTCTTCCAACTCTTCCCAGACATCTTTTTCTTCTCTCTTCTTCGGTGGCAAGACTTCACCCTTATATATCCACACCTTTACTCCGATGTTCCCATAACTGGTCTTGGCCTCGGTGATGCCGTAATCAATTTCGGCTCGCAGAGTCTGCAGCGGGACAGGTCCTTCGGGCCCCATCTTCTCGCGACGCGCTATCTCCGCACCATTTATCCTGCCAGCAATCTCACAACGTACCCCCTTGGCACCGCGTTCCAAAGCCCGTTCCATGGCCTGGCCCATAGCCCGCCTGGGCGAGACCCGCCGCTCGATCTGCCAGGCGATGTTTTCAGCCACCAGTTGCGCGCAGGTATCCGGCTGGGAGGTTTCTTCCACATTTATCCGTACTTTCGTGTCAACTGTCTTCTGAAGCTGCTGGCGGAGCCGATCTACGTCGCGTCCGCCCCGACCGATCATAATCCCAGGCCTGGCAGCCTCAATGGTAACCGTTACGGTGTCGGCAGTGCGGTCAATAATAATATCAGAGATAGCGGCATTACGCTGCTTATCATGAATATACTCGCGGATCTTGATATCCTCAATAAGCTGCCTACGATACCGTTCGCCCTCGGCAAACCAGCGGCTGCGCGGCTTGCGAATACTGACCAGACGAAAACCGTACGGATGAACTTTTTGACCCATTCACGTCACTCCTCTTGTATCAACTGCCAGTCAGACCTCGTCATCGCTCTCATCACTGACAACAATAGTAATATGGCAGGTGGGTCGTATATATATATCGGCACGGCCGCGCGCACGCGGTCGCATCCGCCGCATACGCGGGCCCTCATCTACCATTGCTCTGCTCACAATCATCTCTTCGCGGTCCATATCGTGGTTATTTTCCCCATTGGCTACTGCTGAATTCAGGCATTTCAAAACCTCACCGGCTGCTGGCGAGGCCTGCACATCCAGGATTGCCTGGGCTTCATCTATGGCGCAGCCCCGGATCAGCTCAATAAACTTACGAGCTTTACGAGGTCCGCGGTGTACCCATTTTGCTACTGCGCGCGCTTCCATCATCAACTTCTCCTGTCATCTGCTCAAACCAGCAACACTACTCTTCGACTATCGCACCAGGCGGGCGGCGCCTGGGTCCTTCCTCGGCCGCCCCGGCCTCGGCATGGGCTCGGCCCCGCCGCATTCCCCGGAAAGTACGGGTTGCGGCAAACTCGCCCAGTTTATGGCCGACCATATTCTCGGTGATATAGACCGGAATATGCCTCCGGCCATCATGGACCGCGATAGTATGCCCTACCATTTCAGGGAAGACCGTCGAGCGACGCGACCAGGTACGGATGACCTGCCGCTCACCAGTAGCGTTCATTTGCTCGATCTTCTTCATCAGCTTTTCGTCAACAAAGGGCCCTTTTTTGGTGGATCGTGGCACCGGACAACCTCCCAGGAGGTCAACTACTCCAATTATCGCTTGCTGCGACGGCTTCGCACAATGTACTTATTCGACGCCTTTTTCCGGTTACGAGTTATCTTGCCCAGAGTCTTCTTTCCCCACGGGCTTAGCGGGCTGGGGTGCCCAATCGGGGCCTTCCCCTCGCCGCCGCCATGAGGGTGATCCACCGGATTCATCGCCGAGCCGCGCACATGCGGGCGCCTGCTCCGCCAACGAGCCCGCCCCGCCTTGCCATCCCTGACGTTGATATGATCAACATTGCTCACCCGCCCGACCGTCGCCCGACATTCAGTGAGCACCAGGCGAACTTCGCCCGACGGCAGGTGCAAATGCACATAATTGCCTTCGCGAGCCGCCACGCGGGCCGCCGATCCGGCACCTCGGGCTATTTGCCCACCCCGACCCGGCTGCAGCTCTACATTGTGGACAACCGTACCAACCGGAATCTGTCCCAGTGGCAGGCAGTTGCCGGGGCGAATTGGCACGACCTCGCCCGAGATGACCATCTGGCCCTTCTCCAGCTCCTGCGGAGCCAAAATGTAACGCTTCTCTCCGTCTACGTAATGTAGCAGGGCCAGATGTGCAGAACGACCTGGATCGTATTCGATAGCTGCTACTTTCGCTTCGATATCGTCTTTGTTACGCTTGAAATCCACCAGCCGAATTCGCCGCTTGTGGCCGCCACCACGGTGCCGAGCAGTGATACGCCCATCCACATTTCGCCCCGCCTTGCTCTTGGACGGGATCGTCAGTGCCTTCTCTGGTTGCTTCTTGTCCAGACCGGACCGGTCCAGCGAGGTATGGGTACGCTGACTTGGTGTGGTTGGCTTGTGCTCTTTGACGGGCATTGTCTTCTTCCTTACTCCACTGACTGCCAGTGATACTTATTAAACATCAACCAGGTCTATATGATCGCCTGGCGCCACAGTGACGATTGCCTTCTTGCGTCGAGCCGTCTTGCCAGTACGGTGCCGGTAGCTGTGCTGTCGGGCCTTGCCCTTGACGTTCATCGTGTTTACCTTGATAACTCGAACGTCAAACAACGCTTCAATAGCATGACGAATCTGAATCTTATTGGCGTCAGAGTGCACCTCAAAATGGTATTTATTCTCCCGCTCAGCCTGCTCCATACTTTTTTCACTGATTATAGGAGCGCGGATCATATTGCGGTATTCTTCCAGTTGCTCAGGCAATCGCATCGGCTTCGCCTCCCGCGCCCATTTCTGCCAGAGCCTGACGGGTTATGATAATATGGTTGGCCCACAACACATCGCGGACACTGAAATGGGGCACCTCGCGCGTGGCCAGATGAGGTATATTGCGCGAGCTGAGATAGATATACTGGTCCAGGTACTCGTCTTCACTCAGCAGCACCAGGATATTGCCGTCACATACCAGATTCTCCAACATCGCCACAACTGTTTTGGTGCGAATTTCGTCAACCTTAATCTCGTCAATGATTACAACACTGCCGTCGGCCACCTGCGCCGACAGGGCGCTTTGCAGGGCCTTGCGCCGCATTTTTTTGGGTAGCTTGACTCGCCGGCGCTGGCCACGGGGGCCATGAGCCTTGCTGCCTCCGACGAATATCGGAGCGCTCTGGGCCCCATGACGGGCCCGGCCGGTGCCCTTCTGGCGATACCATTTAGCCTTGGTCAGGTTGATCTCCGATCGGGTCTTGGTGCGTCCAGCATACTGCTTGCGCCTGCGGTCTACCGTCACCAGGGCCTGATGGATCAGATCATGATGCAACGGCGCAGCGAACCACTCTTCGCTGAGCTGAATCTCGTCCACCTTTCGACCGGCCATATCGTTCACTGCCATCGTCGGCATCAGCAGTTCATTCCTTTTGTTGTTTCTGCGTTGGTCGGATGAGTACCAAACCACCGTTGGGGCCAGGAATGCCGCCTTTGATGAGCAGTAGATTGTCCTCCGTGTCCACTGCAACGACCGTCAGCCCCTTTATTGTAGTCTGCTTGTTGCCCATCTGGCCGGGCATTCTCGTCCCAGGAAAGATACGTTGCGCATCGGTAGCACCCGCCGACTGCAGGGTGCGATGTACCTTCGAACCGTGACTGGCCGGGCCACCATGGAATCCATATCTCTTCATAACGCCAGCAAATCCGCGCCCCTTTGATCGTCCCGTTACTTCCACACGCTCACCTTCGCTGAACAACTCCACGGTTAGCTCTTGACCTTCCTCGTACTCCTCCTCAGCATCCACACGAAACTCAGTCAGGTATCTCAGCGGAGCAATCCCGCGGCTCTCAAAGTGACCAGCCATAGGACTGTTGGTGCGGCGCCGACTGTGCCGCTCAAACCCAATCTGCACCGCCTCGTAGCCGTCTGTCTGCCCGGTCTTGCGCTGCACCACGGTACACGGCCCAGCCTGCACCACTGTCACCGGGACAGCCTGGCCATCATCGGTAAATATCCGCGTCATACCAACTTTTTTGCCTAACAATCCTACTGGCATATCAGTCACCACTTCGCGTCCCAGACCAAGCGGACGCATCAGGCGCTATGAGGTGCGAATAGCGATATCTACGCCACCCGGCAGATCAAGCTCCATAAGAGCGTCAACTGTACGGGCCGTCGAGTCAATGATATCAATCAAGCGCTTGTGAACTCGGATCTCAAAGTGCTCCATCGTCCGGGTGGAGCGTCCCAGTGCTGTCGGTTTCACAACACAATGGATATGCTTTTCGGTCGGCAGCGGAACCGGCCCGGAGATTCGCGCACCCGTGTTCTCGGCTGTCTCCACTATCTTCTCGCACGACTGGTCCAGTACTTCGTGGTCAAAAGCCTTTAGTTTGATCCTGATTTGCGAACTTTCTTGCATAGCAGCCTCTCCCACTATACGCTCAGACTTATGCTAACAACTTGCATACAGTTACTACTCCACAACTTTAGTAACGACGCCGGCGCCGACGGTATGGCCACCCTCACGGATGGCAAAACGTACCCCAGCATCCATAGCAATGGGCTGAATTAGCTCTACGATGAATTT
>JALGTD010000187.1 GCA_029821515.1 Candidatus Zipacnadia bacterium
GATATCCATTCTCCCAGGGACTGCCCGGCTCGATGTATAGTGTCTTTACCTCCAGATCGTCCAGCCACAATCGTCGTTTGGACTGTTTCTGTGGCACTTTCAGTCCTTCCTGGCGCCACAGCCGCTCGATGCGCTTGTGGTTCACCAGCCGGACGATGCTCCGGAGGAGTACTACCGGTTTCTTCGGGGCGAGATCGAACGCGGGGAGCTCTTCAGCAAGTTCCCTCTGGAAGCGGAACGGGCACGAAATGAGGCCAGGAAGGCAACTCTGGGGCAGGTCGACCCGAGCCAGGTCGATGGCTGGGTACGACGGGTCATCGGTGACAGTAGTAACTCGTGGTTTCTGCTCGGCGGTCCTCCTGCCATATCCTCTGACGGCACGATTTGCCTGGCCGGTGATTATCAGGGCGATATAATCATTCACCCCAAAACGCCTCAGCTTGTGGGGGGCAGACCCATCGGAGCTTTGCGGAAGACGCGTTTGTCCATGTTACGGAGATTGGCCGCGATCTGCGGCACGAAATCCATTTGCCCAATGATTTTGCGCTCGTCCATAGGCAGCGACAGAATACTCTCGAAGAGAATCCGGACATCGCCGCAATATGCCGGATTGTAATCCTCGCCGAAGCATTGTTGGTGCTGGTCGGATGGAGCGACAATGATGGCATCTACCATAATGCCCGGGATTCTGACGTGTTGGGGATGCAGTGTACCCGCGGCGGATAGCCGTTCCACCTGCGCCAGGACCAACCCGCCGCTGTTGCGCACAGCCTGGGCGATAGCCAAGTGCTGGTTCCCACAACGTCTCCTGGCCACTGGTAGCTACCGCCCACCCCGATAATCGCTCTCTCAATGCCTTCGCCCCACTGGTAGCCGCTAGGATCGGCAAGCGTTATCGGATTGTTGCTGCCCTAGAGATAGTTGTGCAAGGTCACTGGATCTTGAGGTATGCCCGCGAGAGGATCGGGCGATGTGAAGCGTCCGCTCCCCGGCTGGTACTAGCGGGCGCGGAGGTATTGGAGGCTGAGGGCTGATTCATTGTAGTAGCCCAGGTTGCCGACGAAGCGGAAGTTGTTCACGGTTGTGCCGGTGCTGGTTAGTAGCCCGCCAAAGGCGTAATAGCGGTAAGTATCGGTGACGTTCTCATTGGCATCGGTCAGCGCCAGTGTCGAGCCCAGCGCGTCGAAGTGGTAATGCTTGGTGGTGGTGCTGCGTCGCTGGCTGACCAAATTTCCATATATATCCGGCGTCTGCGTGTAGGTCACCTGGGTGTTGTTGCTGACATCAGTCTCCAGCAGCACATCCTGCCCGTCCCAGATGAAGTTGGTCGTGCCAGAAGAAGTCACCGTCTGCCGGCGCAGGCCATCGCCGTCGTAGGTGAACGTGGTGGTAGCCGGGGTGGCCAGCGTCACCGTCCGCAGCCGGTTGTCATAAGTCCAAGTGTTGGTGGTCACCGTACCGTTGGCATCAGTGACGGTCAGGTTCCCGTTGTTGTCATAAGTGTTGGTCGTAAGGTTACTGCTGGGATCAGTGATCAGCGTCAGCCGATTGCCGGCGTCATTGTAACTGTAAGTAACCACCTTGCTGTTCGGGAAGGTCACCGTGCTGGGCTGGTTGGCATTATCGTAGGTGTAGGCGGTCGTCCCGCTGGCGTCGGTCATACCGGTGCGCAGGCCCACATCGCTGTAGGTAAAGTGACCTGCCCCCATTAGTGGTACCACCTGCTATGTTAGTCCCACGGCGCTTGCCGCCATGGCTGGACTGCTTACTGTAGCTGTGATCGAGACATCATGTGTTCAGTTGTCAAGTGTAAGCCCAGGCGAGCCTGGCCAGTTTTGCTATCTTCCTACAATTAACCACAATACAAGTCATCAGCACCTGAATGCTAACTTTGGTCAGACCCCAGTACCGAGCTTGGCTTAACCCGTGGTACTTCTTTTGTTCAGCAAAGCAGAAAGCCGAACAGGGGTACCGTGAGGGCCGACCCAGACGTGCAAGTCCGGATACTTAGCCTGCATGTAGTCTGAAAAGAGCCGTGGATCCTCGGAGTTCGATGCAAACATCTCATAGTGTGCGGGAACGGTGAGGCGTGGCCGTATCGCGCCGGCGAGGTCAGCAGCTTCCTGGTACGTCATATTGCCAATGCAGCCTCTGGCAAAACGCTCGGCGTCGCGTCCATTGATCGGAAGAAAGGCCAGATCCACATTTACCTGTTTCAGCCTCGTCTCGAGCCCTTCGTAGCGGAGTGTGTCGCCAGAATGATATATGGAAACCCCGCCTGAGCTAACAATGAATCCGAGATATGGATACCCGGTGATTTCATCGCGGTCGAAGAATTCGTGTGCAGAAGGGATGGCAGTGACGCGCATACCGTCCGATTCCTTCGTCTCCTCGGCGTCGATCGGAACGATGCGCTCCGGCGAAATGCCCAGCCCCTCGAGAACGGGTTTTGTCGCCTTCGGCACCAGGAACCATGCCTGCGGACTTGCCGCGGCAATGCCGGGGAGTGATGGGTGGTCTATATGGTCGCTATGATCGTGCGAGCCGAAGACAACTGTCGCATTCGTTACCTGCTTTGGCAACAGCAACGGAGGCACCTGCCGGCTGGGATCCTCGCTCAGGTATGGATCGAAGTAGAGCGTGGCACAAGATGTCTTGACTATGAACGAATGCTGGCCCAGCCACCAGAATACTGCATCGCCGCTCTGTACTTCGGTCGCATCGATTTCCGTGATGAGTGCATGTCCGGTCTTCATTCCTGCGGCAGATTCATTTTCTGAATCTCCTCCTGTGATACCAGCACCAGCAGGTCCCACGAAGGCCACCCGTTGTCGGAGCAGTAACAGTCACCGACTAGGTCGGAGACAAAACTGAAATCTACTACCGCTGCCAGTTGGCGTAACAGGTGGTCAGCGGGGATTAAGTCTTCATAGATTATGCCAAGGAAGCTGGCTTGCCTGGTATGTTCCCCTTGCATCATACTCATTAAGGGTGGTGCATAGGGCTACATAATTGCGAAAGTTTCTTCGCCAATCGGCACTGCCATAATAACTGTCCAATCGTTCAGCTACATCACTGTCAGCCGCCCAGCCAAACGTATATGGGCACAATGCAGTTTCTTTGTGCGTGATTGCACATATTACTGTCGCTTTTCGATCAATGTCCACCTGACGCCCCTTTCAATGTGTGATCACAGCAGATGTTTCAGGCCCTCCAGAACGTCCTCCAGCACGTTAAGAGCAGTGTCGATATCTTCGTCCGTATGTTGAATAGAGTAGCCATGATGGGCTGGGGCGCCACCGTAGTCATGGAAGTACACACCACGTTCCCAGCAGCCTTTGATGATCTTGAGCATAAGTTGCTTGTCGTGGCAAAACGTGTCTTCATAGCGTAGCGCAGCGGTACGTCTACCCAGAAGAATATTGAACCGTGCGCCGTGATGCGGGACGATCATATCCAGATTATGCGTCTTGATGATACGGTCCATGCCCTCATGAAAACGTGTCTCCAGGTCCTGTAGATGAGCATAGAACTCCGGTTTGCCAGCCTCATTGACAAAGGCCAGCCCAGCTAAAATAGGGACAATGTGCGCATTGAAGGTGCCACTGTGTTGTACGGGTCCGGCGGGCTGGAACATATCCATAATTTCCGCCTTACCGCAGAAGGCTGACAGCGGCAATCCGGCACCCAATGCTTTCCCGATGGTACACACATCGGGAATAACGCCGAAATCTTCCTGCGCACCGCCCCTTGATTTTCTGAAAGCTGACTGGATCTCATCAAAGAAAAGGATGATACCTGCCTC
>JALGTD010000188.1 GCA_029821515.1 Candidatus Zipacnadia bacterium
GGTCGGCGCGCGCACCGCGTGGGCAATCTCGGCCACGGAGAGTTCCTGCAGATAGAACAAAGCCAGCGCGATACGCTGCTTTTCCGGCAGCTCCTGGAGCAGCGCCACGATTGGCCCGGCTTGTTCGGCAGGCTCAGCAGGCATCGGCTGAGCGGCCTCCAGCGCTCCTTGCTTTTCCCACCGGGCCTGGCGGCGGCACCGTGCGCGGAGGTGCCCGCGCGCCTCGTTGACTGCTATGCGGTACAGCCACGTACCGAACGTGGACTTCCCCCGGAAGCGAGCGAGTTGCTGGTAGGCCTTGATGAAGGTTTCCTGCGCTACGTCCTGGGCAGCGTCGGCATCCGAGACAATGCGCCAGACCACGTTCAACACACGGTTCCTGTACTGCCGCACCAGCGCCTCGAAGGCGTGATGGTCGCCCGTCTTGGCCCGCGCCACCAGCGCCATTTCACTGGTGGTAGTCGCGTTGTCAGTGAAGCTGGCGAGCAGCCGATTAGCAAAGACGAGATCCATTGCCATTGTGAGCGATCTACTTTAGCATTGCCATTAGCGGTAGCAACTTGCTGAGGTCCAACTGGCCCAACAGGCCAACGGCGATGACCTGCTGGGGGGCTGCCACGACCAGGACCAGGCCACGCGGCGGCTCCGGACTGCCGTCTGCGGAGATGGGAGTGGGCAGTTGGAATAGCGCAATTGACCCATCCCCCTGGGCGATACCCAGGCATTGCTTCCAGCCGGCGGCCGTTGCCCGCTGCAGATAGAAGCTGCTCACCTTGGGCACGTTGACCTCGCCGCTACGGGGCGCCTGGATCGCCAGAGCTACCCCTTTGAGGTTCGCCAGCACTTCCCTCAGCAGCACCTGCCTCAGCACCTGCCTGGCTTCTGGCGTCATTTTCTCCAGCATCTTGCCCAGGTTGCCGAGAGGTTCCGGCATGCCTTCCTTGCCCTGGAGCAGTTGCTCCAGCAGTGGCGTCAGCATACTCAACATGCCGGCGTCCAGCTCCACCATTATGGGACAGGCGAAGCCCGGGTAGGACAGGCCTTTCACAGTCGCCAGGTCCTCAGGCTTGTCGAGCTTAAGAGCTTGGGCGACTGCCCCCTCGGCTTGTACCGCGGTGACTGGGGCGGCTGCCACGACAGATAGCGGCAGCACTACAAGCATTACTACCACGGCTGCGTTCAGCTTACCATTCATGGTTGTCATCTCCCTGACTGGCTGAACAGCGTTTGTAGATTAGATGCCGCACCAGCGTGATTTGGTTGCACTCGATAGGATACTTCTTCGCGCCGCTAACTGCAACCTTTGACCCGAAGAGTGGCATCTAAGCTAATAGACGGACATAGCGCACAAAGGAGGTTGGTTTGAATGCTCTTGACCATTATTGCGATCGTTGCGCTCATCGTACTGGTGCGTATGTACCACCTGATGCTTCAGAATCGGCAGCTTACGCTCCTGGTTGAAGAGCGCAGGCTGCTGATCGAAAGAGGAGTGACCGACCTGCCGCCGCTGGAATTGCCCGAAATGCGAACGAAAAAGGCATCGCGTTCGCTCCTCATCACTGGCGTCGTTCTGTTATGCGTCTCCGTTGCGTGGATTGCGTCGGGCCTCTTCTTGACGCGCTACAGTGCATTGGGACACCCGGGCGTTAACGTCGGGGTTGCCCTTGGGCCAGGCGTGTTGATCGGGGCTCTGGGACTATTGCTGCTCGTGATCCACGCCGTATCGAGTGCCGTATCGAGTTACTACGACCGCCGGGAGAGAGGCGAGCAGCAACTGCCGGAGCAGGAGAACGCGTCTGTCATTGAGTTAGACATAGAGGAGTAAGTAGCGGCGATCCCTAGCTGTTGTCAGCCAGCCAGTCAAGCATTTGATCGGCCTGTGCGGGACTTTCTATCCCCGATATCAGATAGCAGACCAGGTTTGGCTTGAGCTGAGGATGTACCCACTTAATAGCTTCCGCATCGCCCCACACTTCCACTGCCTTGCCCGCCGCCTGGATGCGCTGAAAGATGTCCACCCAGGTGTGTTGGGGCTGCTCGACTTCCAGTCGGCCCCCCGGTACCCATTGTATGCCGTGCAACCTGGGCAGCGACAGGAGCGCAGGCAAGTGAACCAGAGCGTCAGGCCCGTCGAGATGATAGAATGAGTAGTCAAGGAACTCACACTCGGCCTCGAGGGCGGGCATCAGCCAACGATCAGCCATTTTCGGTGACATCAGCGCCGAGAAGTCGCACTGCATCATCTCACCCTTGCCCGGGAAAGCCAGTCCTCCCCAACTGGCTGTCCACCTGACCCGTTGCATTTCGGCGGCTTCGTGGACACCATTGTAGACGACCTCATACAGATCGATAACCTGAGCCACTACCCGGTCAATAACCTCGGGCTGGTCGATCATATCAAGGCAGAACTGCTGGTAGCCCCGCAACGCTCCCAGAGCGTCAAGGTTGCTGTGCATATCTATAGTAGCGACCAGGAATTTCCCTGGCGCCCGCTGGCCGGCCACATTGATTAAGCCCAGCACGTGCTGCCAGTGCTCGTTGTTGGGGTCAATCTGTAGCGGCATAATGTCCGTCCAGTCATCTACCGAAGGCAATACCCAGGAGGTGTCGTGCTCTTCTGAGAATTCCAGGTGTCCTCCCATAAAGGCGGCAAACTGGTCCGGGCCTAACCCCGACAGGAAATTGGGCACTGCCTCGCCAGCAAAATACATAGTCTCGGCCCACTGCTCAAACCTATCGAGGGCCGCTTGAAAATCGCCATCTTGGCCGGCGAGTTGGCGTTTCGCGGGCCGTTCAGGAGCGCCCTCGCGGCGCACAGTCATCACTGCCGGAGGCCGGTCGAGCAGTTCCCCCGCCCAGAAGGCCTGCCAACGGCGGGCAGCGTCGTCAAAATCCGGCTTATAGAGCAACTCCATTATGAAGCTCCTGCTAACGTAGAGACTTCGCCCTCTTTCAAAAGGTATGCCCTGGCCTACTAACCAGGGCATAAAAGACGTCTCTTAGTGCCGTATCCTTATTGGTTGTTCAACTATTTCCCAAAGGAGATGCATCCCACCGCATCGTCACGCTCGAAAAGTATGACGCCACCGACAGTATCTACGTGTGTGGGCACCCCCAGAGCTTTCTCGAAGAAATCCACGGATACCATCGTTGTTTCGCTGCCCAGCAGGTGCGGGACAGAAGACAGCTCCGCAGTCTGGCCGTCGTAGGTCACTGTAGTGCTGCCTGCGGGAGTCTCATGACTTACACCAACGAACCGGTGGCCCTGTGGAGGGCCACCGGCCCGGTAGGTGTCTGTCGCTTGTGCTGATTGAATCAGCACAAGCGTCCGTCTCTCAGCTACTCGAAGCACATCTGCCACTGCAGCCCGATTACGTCCTTCTTGCGAGTCCGATCACTGCCTCTACGCCTGTAATCGCAATCGCCATTGGTCCACTGCAGGGTGAGTTCGTTGTTCTCGTCTAGCTGTTTGGTCAGACCGAGGTGCAGAGCATCGTACTTGGCATCGTCCCTGGGGTTGAACTCCTCCAACTTGACGAAGGCCCACGTCGGATTCTTCGTCAACCGATACTCGAACTGGCCATACCAACCGTCGACGCTGTCGCCGTGCAGCCTACCGCCCATGTACTCAGCCTGTGCCGCCCAACGCTGGTCAGGCCGCGCCCAGCGCACATACCCCAGCAGCGCATTACGGGCTCTGTCCGGAGAAGAACTGGTCTTGCTATCCAGCCAGCTAACTCCGTACTGCCCCCACGACGGCTCCCACTTCAGATCCAGCGAAAGCGCCTTGTGGTT
>JALGTD010000010.1 GCA_029821515.1 Candidatus Zipacnadia bacterium
CCCAGCGCGTAGTCGACACCCTCCAGCAGCTTGCCGATATCTGCCCGCAGCGGCGGATAGTCGTTAGCCGGGAACTGACAAAGATGCACGAGGAAATCCGGCATGGCCCGGTCGCCGAGATGGCGCAAGCAATCAGCGGCGAAGAACCACGAGGAGAATTCACGCTGGTGCTTAATCCCGCTCCCCGGCCGGCTCCGTCTCGCCAGGTCTCCGAAGAAAATGTCCAGGAAGCAGTCGAAGCTATGCTGGAGGCGGGTCTGAGCCATCGCGATGCCGCCCGCATCGTAGAGCTGTTGACCGAACTAAGCCGCAACGAGGCCTACCAGTCCGTGCAGAGGCTCGAGACCCCCGAAACCGACCTACCCACCGCGACCCAGGCCAGTGATTAGCCCGATCCCCACAACTATACACAACACTCCGGCAACTTTCGGAGCAGTCAGCTTTTCTCCCAGAAACAGAGCAGCCAATATGACGGTGATCAGAGGATATGAGGCAGCTATCGGTATCACACGCGAGGCCTCCCCAAACTTCAGGGCCTTAAAAAGTGCCAGTTGGCCTAAGACTGGATTGACGACCACGCCAGCTACCAGCCATGCCAGAGGTATGACACCGGCACCAGTGATCCTGCGAAACTGGCCGGCCAGCGCCCCATAGCCAGCGAAAATGACCGCTGTCATCAAGGAGCGAGCTATCACCGCGCCGCTAGCAGGTAACCCGCGCAACGCCAGCTTGTCACAGATCGCCCCACCACCAAATCCGATTAGTGCCAGGAACGCAAACAACACGGTAGTTGAGTCCATCTGGATTTCCCCCTCGTAGACTTAGACACTAGCGAACTTGATGTCAAACCTGGGCAATCCCGTTTAAGCTACAACTGATGAACAATCTCCCGGAGACTGGGCCACAACTGCTTATGAAGCCCAAAATAGTGCTGGTAGCTTGCGGATGCTCATTTCACACCGACTTTATTACGAAAAGCCCGCCATTGTCAAGGCCCAAGCGCCGCCTGTGGCTGCTTGGCTGCGGGCTGTGCAGGTTTGACAGCCACAGGAGCATAGATTATAATTCTTCCAGCTTCTGCACAGGCCTGTAGCCAAGACTTGCCAGCATCCGGACTGTCAGAGAAGATTGGGAGTCGGCTGACTGGTGAGGGTGGCGCAGCCAGTCTGCGCCTCGGGAAAGGAGTCGCATAGCATATGGATATCAGGGCCATCTTGCAGACCTTGCCGCACCGCTATCCCTTCCTGCTGGTGGATCGGATCCTGGAACTGGAGCCCGGACAGCGTGCGGTCGGCGTGAAGAATGTCACCGCAAATGAGCCGCATTTCACTGGCCATTGGCCGGGCAATCCAGTTATGCCCGGGGTGTTAATTATAGAGGCGATGGCCCAGACTGCTGGCGTCGCTATGCTAACGGGTCATGAGACCCGGGGCAAACAGGCGTTCCTGGGAGGAGTGGACAAGGTCCGTTTCCGCCGGCCCGTCGTCCCCGGCGACCAGCTTATTATGGAAGCCGAACTCATCCGCCAAAAAGGTACCATAGGCAAGATGCATATCATCGCCAGGGTAGGAGACGAGCTGGCTTGTAGCGGCGATTTCAGCTTCGTGCTGGTAGATGAGGACCAAAAATCCGATCAGAGCCTGCCAGAAACTACAACCCAATGAATATACATCCGACGGCCATAATTGATCCTCAAGCCGAATTGGGCAAGAACGTCACTGTTAAGCCCTACGCAATCATTGAAGGTAACACTCAAATCGGCGATGATTGTATCATCGGCGCCTATGTTGTAATTCGGGCGGGGACAACGCTGGGGGTCGGAACAGAAATCCATACCGGGGCGGTCCTGGGAGAACCACCCCAGGATATGAAGTATGAAGGACAAGACTCCTACCTGATAATTGGCTGCCACAATCACATCCGGGAGTTTGCAACTATACACCGTGCCAGCAGTGAGGGCGAGAGCACACGGATTGGCGACAACAACCTGCTGATGGCTTACTCGCATATAGGCCACGACACTGTTCTCGGCAATGACATAATAATGGCCAATAATGTCGGAATCAGTGGCCATTGTGTCATTGAAGACAACGTTAACTTCGGGGGTATGGTGGGCATCCATCAATTCGTTACCATCGGCACCACAGCAATGGTGGGCGGGTTTTCCAAGATTGTCCGCGATGTACCGCCATACATGATCGTTGACGGTAACCCGGCCCAACCCCGGGGGATCAACACCCGGGGCCTGCAGCGCCACAATATGTCATCCGAACAGATCGCTGCACTCAAGCACGCCTACCGCCTGCTTTTTCGCAGCGATCTTAACGTCAGCGACGCAGTGAGCACGATACTGGAGCAGTCGGAGCCGACAGCCGAGGTCAAGCGGCTCACTGACTTTATGCTGCGTATTGAAGAGGGGTACGGTGGCCGTCAGCTTGACCCCCACTAACCGCCCCGGCCCTACACCCTGGATCGTCCAGCTTCGACCTGCGGCTTTGACCTATGAACCAGCAACCGGAAGTATTCTTTGTAACAGGTGAGCTGTCCGGCGACATACATGCGGCTGGCCTGGCTCGCGAACTGGCCGGGATGGCTGAGGTCAGACTGACGGGCGCTGGCGGGCCGCATATGCGCCAGGCAGCAGTAGCCACCGACTTTGATAGCACCAATTGGGGCGCGATCGGCCTGCCCCAGGCTATCCGCAAAATACCCTACCTGCTGGTTCAGAAGAAGCGCATCGTCAATATGATAAAGCAGCGACAGCCCGCCCTGGTGATTCTCATAGATTTCGGCGCCTTCAACGTTCGCCTGGCGCGAACCGTTCGCCAGGCATGCCCCAATCAGCGAATTATGTACTACTTCCCACCTTCATCCTGGCGGCGCCGCCCCCACGACTGGAGCTTTCTGGCTGAGCTGGTTGACATAGTGGCCACGCCCTTCAAGTGGTCGGCCCAGCAACTTCGCGACTGTGGCGTGGCTGCTCACTGGGTCGGCCATCCTGTCGTTGACCGCTTCGTAGGCCAACTGGAGGCGGCTGATTATCGCCGCCAGCAAAATCTGCCGGACGGCGATCCCGTAGTTGGGCTTATGCCGGGTAGCCGCAATGTCGAGCGTAACTGCATCGGCCCGCAACTGCTGGCAGCGGCAGAACTGCTGCACAGCAAGCTCCCCGACGCCCAATTCCTGTGGTCGGTATTGTCGGAGAGTCAGCCCAGCAAGCTGGATCAGCGAGCTGCCAGCGCAGACTACATTACGCCGCTGGCCGACAGCCGCAATCTCATTCTGGCTTCAGACATCGTGGTGACCGCCTCAGGGACCGCCACCCTGGAGGCAACCGCAGCTCTGCGCCCGCTTATTATGGTCTATCGTGGCACCCTGGCTATGCAGATCCAAGCTCGGTTTATGGACTTCGGCACCGACTATTTCGCGATGCCCAATATCATCGCCCAACGACGCATCGTCCCTGAACTCATCCAGAATGAGGTCAATCCGCAGCGGCTTTGTGCAGAGTTATTGAACTTGCACAGAGATAAAGCCCAGCAGGAGCAAATGAAGCAGCAGTTGACCGAAGTTCGGACTGAACTTGGCGCGCCAGGCGCGGCCCGCCGGACCGCACAACTGGCCCTGGCACTAATAGCCGACCAGGACAAACTACCACCTGTGCAGACCGCTGCGGTCGGGGAGGCGCTGCAATGAGAGGCCTATGGGCGCTGCGCGGATTTGCTGCCAAGTACTGGCGAGTCATACTGGTCTCGATGCTGGTGATGGCTGTTGCCGGCGGCGTCAATTCTCTGGCGGTAAACCGGTTCGATTCAGTCTTCAGGCCGTTGTTCAAGTCTCTGGAGACAACGGAGCCAGCGGCCCACGCCCAGCAAATGAAGATGATCCTCCAGCAGGTTACCATACTCTTCATTTGGCTGACCGGAGCTGCTGTCCTGCAGGCCATCTCCCGCTACCTGGGCCAGTGGATTGGGCAAAGCACCTTGTATGATCTGCGGGCGGCGGTCTTCAATCATCTGCAACTGCTGTCAATGAAATTCTTTGATCGGCAACGAACCGGGGAGTTGATCTCCCGAGTCAACAACGATACTGCGCAACTGCAGCAGGTATTAGGCGCGCAATTGGCCAACCTGGTAGTCGCACCAGTGACGGTGCTGTTTGCTTTCGGGCTTATGTTGGAGAAGTCCTGGCGGCTGACACTACTGACCATCGCCGTAACACCATTGGTCTATTTCATCACGAGGCTGTTGGGCAACTGGGTGCGCCGTTATAGCCACCTGGTACAGTCGCGCCTGGCTGACCTGACCAGTGCTGTTGAAGAAGGATTCGGGCTGATACGAGTCATCAAGATATTTGGGATGGAGAAGAGTGCAGCCAAGCGTTTTTCCAGCTCCGCGCGGGGGGTAATGCGCGCGGAATTGCGCCAGGCGCGGGTCCAAGCAGCCTCCGGTATGTTTACTATGACCCTGGTTAGTTTGGCATTATGTGGCGCTTTGGTGTTTGGCGCTCATGAAATAGTCGGTGGACAGCTCACCCCCAGCCGTCTTATAACCTTCGTGCTGCTGATGCAACTTGCTGGCAGTAACATCAGCCAGCTTACTCGTCTGCGCCTGTCGCTGGACCGAGCCGAAGCACCCGCGTTACGCACACTAGAAATGCTTGAAACGCAGATCGATGTCCAGGATGCACCTGACGCAATCGACTTAGACCACGCAACCGGCGAAATCTGCTTTGCTAATGTCCACTTTTCGTATGATGAGGGTACACCCGTACTGCTTGATTTCGATTTGCAAATTGCTCCCGGCGAGACTGTCGCTCTGGTTGGCCCCAGTGGAGCGGGCAAGACTACGGTAGGCAATCTGGTCCCTCGCTTATATGACGTTGATTCGGGCGCCGTGTTAGTAGACGGTCACGATGTCCGCGATATTACTCAGGCCTCGCTGCGCAGCTTTATGGGCCTTGTCCCTCAGGAGACGTTGCTGTTCGGAGGCACGCTTCGTGAGAATATTGCCTTCGGGCGACCTGATGCTACCAACGAAGAGATCGTCGCGGCTGCCCAGGCCGCCAACGCTCATGACTTCATCGAGGCTCTTCCCGAAGGTTATGACACTCCCGTCGGGGAGCGCGGAGTTAACCTGTCGGGCGGCCAGCGTCAGCGCATAGCCATCGCCCGGGCGCTGTTGCGCGACCCTCGCATACTCATCCTGGACGAGGCTACTTCCTCACTGGACCGAGAAAGCGAGGCAGCAGTCCACCACGCCCTCGATACGCTGCTGCAGGGCCGCACCGCCATTATCATCGCTCACCGCCTCTCAACGATCCGCAATGCCGACCGCATTGTCGTCCTGGAGAACGGACGGATCGTCCAGCAGGGCAGCCACGAAGAGCTGCTGGCCCAGGAGGGCCTCTACCGCCGATTGTATCTATCTGCTGAAGCAGCAGGAGAAGAACATATTGCCAACCAGGGAGGCCCCTCTCAATGAGTCAGGAACCCACCATCCGCCCGGTGCGAGCCGCCTATGAGAAGGTGGGCTTCCAACCGATGATTCCGATGGGCAAGTACTACCGGAAGCTGTGAACAAACTCGTGAAAACATGGCTGCACAAAAGCGCCTCAGACTGGCGCAAAATACTGTACAATATCGTGCTTGTCATCCTGCTGCCTGTGGTGGCCCTGTATCTGCTGTGGCGGCTGGTAGTTCAGGGCAAGTCCCGCGCAGGTCTGGCCCAGCGCCTGGGCATACTGCCCGGTTCAGTCAGCAAATTAAAAGAAGCTGACGGGCACATTATCTGGGTACATGCTGTCTCGGTCGGCGAGGTGGCCGCCGCTGAGCCAATATTGCAGCAGTTGCGCCTGGCCGAGCCTACCGGCCAGATCGTTCTGTCTACGACCACGCCAACGGGGCGGAAAATGGCCGAAAAACTCGACATCGACGTTGAGGCGCTCATCTACTTCCCTTTCGATTTCCCCGGCATAACCGAACGGGTTCTGCGCACCATCGCTCCTGACCTGATTATACTGATGGAAGCCGAACTATGGCCCAACCTGCTTGCCGCAGCCGGTGCTCGCAATATTCCCACCGCCGTGCTAAACGGCCGCATCTCCGATACTGCCTTCCCCAAAAATCGGCTATTTCGCCCACTTTTTGCCTGGACGCTGAGCAATGTTGACCTGGTCTGCGCCCAGTCGCAAAAAGACGCCGACCGGTTCATTGCACTGGGCGCAGCGGCACAGCGTGTAAAAGCCAGCGGCAACAGCAAATTTGACGAGAATTTTCCCCATATCCCACCCGAGGAGCAGGCCAAATGGCGGCAGGATCTCGGCCTCAGTCAGGAGGCTCCGGTATTGCTGGCTGGCTCTACTCATCCGGGCGAAGATGAACAGATACTGAACGCCTTTGACCAGCTACACAGCAGCCACCCGAACCTGGAGCTGATTATTGCTCCGCGCCATCCCGAACGAGGTGACGAGGTCGAAAAGCTGGTCAGCGAGCACGGCTATGCCACTTACCGGCGCAGCCGCGTCCTGGCAGAACTGGATGAAGGCAAAGATATTGACCTCAGCTCGACTACTCAGGTGCGGGTAGTTATACTTGACACCATCGGCGAGTTAAATCACATCTTCAGCGTTGCCACGCTGGTATTCATGGGCGGTAGCCTGGTGCCCCGGGGCGGCCACAATATCCTCCAGCCACTGGCCCAGGGTAAGCCGGTGATCTTTGGCCCACATATGCATAACTTTCAGGATATAACCGACCTGGCTCTCGACCAGCAGGCGGCTATTCAAGTGGAGAATGGTAGCGAGCTGGTTGAGGTCACCGATCGTCTGCTTTCTTCTCAGAGCGAGCGCGAATTCTATCAAACCAAGGGCCGGAGTCTGCTGCAGAAACAGTCCGGCGCCTCCCAGCGCATGGTCAGCGAGCTGGCCCTACTGCTGGCCGAACGATGAAAAACCACCAGGCCCCCCGGCAATCGGCAACCTTTGGTCGCTGGTGGGAAAAGACGGTTTCCAGCGAGGATGCCAGCCTGTCAGCCAGTGTCAGTCGGCTGGTGTTGCAGGCGGTTTCTGGACTATATTGGCTGGGGCTTAAGGGCAACTTGATGCTGTATACCAGCGGGCTGAAGCGGCGCACACGCCCGGTGTTGCCTGCCATTAGCATCGGCAACCTGACCATGGGTGGAACTGGCAAGACCACTGCTGCCGCATTCCTGGCCCGCCGCCTGCAGCAGGCTGGCATCCGACCCGCAATAGTCCTGCGCGGCTACCAGGCTCAGATCGGGCGCGAGCCAGTCATTCTTTGCAGCGACGACGCTACCAGCCGGCCGGACGTCACCGCCGCCGGCGACGAAGCCTTCCTACTGACTCAGATGCTTCAGGGAGTGCCGGTCGCAGTTGGCAAGCGCCGCGAGGCAGTCATTGCCCGGCTGGCCGAAAACAGCAACGCTCAAATTGTGATACTTGATGACGGCTTTCAGTACTTCCGGATGAATAGGCTGGTTGACATAGTACTGATTGATGCAACGGTTGATATCAATCGCCAGCGGCTGTTTCCAGCCGGTTATCTGCGTGAGCCACTCGCCCACCTGTGCCGTGCCGACCAGATCTGGATCACGCACGCCGACCAGGCCAGCCCGGCCCAGCTTGCTCGACTGAAGGACTTTCTGCACCACAGCTCCAGGGAACTGCCAATCGTCGAAACAAGACATCAAGCCACCGGACTCCGCACACTGAACGGGCCGCCGGTAGAGCTGGAGGAGATACGCGAGAGACAGGTGCTAGCGGTCTCAGCGATCGGCAATCCTGAGTCCTTTGAGCAGTCGTTGCGCCAACTGGGGGCTACAGTAATGCCACTGCGCTATGCTGACCATCATTACTACACGGCACAGGATTTGCGAGAGGTCGCAGCGGCTGCCCGCACCCAGCAGGCCGACTTTGTCGCTATCACTGCCAAAGACGCCGTGAAGTGGCCGGACCAGGAGTTGGACGTACCGGTGATAGTAGTTGAGTGTCAACTGGAGATAATCAGTGGTGAGCAGGCAGTTGCCGAAGTGGTGAATCACGCCAGGCAGTCAATAGGTGGCCATTTTGACTGAGCAGCAATTGCTGGGCAATAAAATTGGCCGTTGGGCAATTCGGAATTTGGCCCGTACCGTGGACAGATTGGCCCGCGTACTGCCACTGAGCTGGCTGCGAGCCATCGCCACTGGTCTGGCCTACCTCATATATCTGCTCTATCCTTCCCGGCAGCGCCTGGCACGCGAGAATATCCGCAAGGTTTTCGGAGACCAGTTCTCTACAGCCCAGCGGCGCAGTATTGCACTGCGCTCGACCATCAACATCTGCCAGACGATGATCGAACTATTCAAGATGCGCTATATGACTCCTGAGCAGGTGAATGCACTTGTCTCCCTGGAGGGCGCTGAGCATCTTTGGCAGGCCCTATCTGAGAACCGGGGGGCTGTAGTAATCACCGCCCATTTCGGGAATTGGGAACTGGCCGGGGCCCGCTTCGCCGCTGAGGGATTTCCGGTAACAGTTCTAGCCCGCGATTCAGATGAACCCGTCGCCGCCCTACTGATCAACCGAGCCCGTCAGCACCACAACATCGAGGTGCTGCAGCGCGAGGACATTCGCCAAATGATACGCACTCTGCGCGATAACCGTGGTCTGGGCATTCTGCCTGACCAACATGCGGCAGCAGGGGGTATCGAACTCGATTTCCTGGGACGCCCAGCTTCCACCGCCATTGGCCCGGCAGTACTGGCTCGGCACACCAGATGCGCCATAGTTCCCTTTTTCGCCCGCCGTCTGCCCAATGGCACATTCCACAGCCAGGTCTTGCCCCCACTTCCTCTGCCACAAACCGACGACCGTGACCAATTCATCAAGCAGTTAACTCAACAGATCAATGATGCTATGAGTGAACAGATCCGGCGCTACCCCGAGCAGTGGCTATGGCTGCACGACCGTTGGAAAGTAGACCCAGGCAACTCAGCATAAGAACTTGATGTGCTGATCACATCAGAGAAAGGAGGGATTGGAGATGGAATCATCCTTCGGCGTGGGCCTACCATTTCTCTCATCGGCCGTACTTATACCGCTCATCATCTGGAGCGCTATCTGGAAGGGCATCGCTTTGTGGAAATCCGCCCGGCGCGATCAGTTGGGCTGGTACCTTGCCCTGCTGATTATCAATACCGTGGGGTTGCTGCCGATAATCTATATCTTTGTGGTTGCCCCCGGGCGCCCTAAACTGGGCTCTGCACCACAAGCAAGTATCAGCG
Source organism: Candidatus Zipacnadia bacterium (assembly GCA_029821515.1). Classification (GTDB taxonomy): domain Bacteria; phylum Armatimonadota; class Zipacnadia; order Zipacnadales; family Zipacnadaceae; genus JALGTD01. The sequence continues at coordinate 9,285 of JALGTD010000010.1, forward strand.
GCTCATAGCGCCATCACAGATTGCGTTCGCGCTGCAAGTGAGCCTGGTAGACAATCTCCACCAGTCTCTCAGGGTCTTCACCCTCAGCCAGTGATAGCCCGGGAAACTGCTCGCGCAGGGAGGCGGCAATGCGCGTGGCCAGTTGCCCGCGCATTTCACTGGACAACTCGCTGCGGCGCTCAATGAAGCGGCACACTGTTTGAATCTGTTCAGGACTAAGCGAGCTTACATAGCCTCGGGCCCGGCGCACTGCCGGGTCACCGGCTTCCGCCAGGTCGTCCGCTTCTTCGCCCAGTTCAGCCGCATCCTCCTCACCGGGATATTCCCAAAGTCGCTCCTTAACCACGATTGTTCCCGCCGCCAGGTCGCCGATGCGCTGGCTGGTCCTGGTAAAAAAGGCAAACAGGCCCCCAAACAGGTAAAAAATGGGCAAACTGTCTATCAGCCGCAATATATTGCGGAGGGCGGAGGCGGTAAAGCCGATAGCACCACCACCCGCCCTAATCACCCGCATTCCACCGATGCGCTTGCCCGGCGTTTGCCCGCTCCAGATCAGCTCAAAGACAATAAAATAGGTTATCATCAGCAACGTCATTGAAAAAACAATGATGAGCATAGTGATCGGCAGCCCGGCGACCTCGCCCAGGTCCGGGAAAGTCCAGTTCAACAGCCGGTTAATCGCTGATACCAGAATCAGCACCACCAGCAACCCCGCGCCCTGGATTAGGGTGTCCAGCACCAGTGCCAGAAAGCGCGAGCCCAACCCGGCCAACTCATAGCTGAACTGGACATGCTCCGGCGTCTCGATGATAACCCGGTCCTGCTGCATCTGACTTACCTTTCACTGGCGAAAAGTGATATAATAGTCACAACTGACTGCTGAAAGCGAGCGATTTCTATTCCCAACCAATCCCAACAGTGGGAACGACTAACCGAACTGGTCAATCGCGCCCAGCGCCACGGCCTGGGCAAGCTGCGGGCCGAAGAGCTTGACGAACTGGGCACGCTATATCGCCAGGCTATCGCCTCCCTGGCGCGGGCCAATAGCCAGGGGCGCGATGCCGAAATGATTGAGTACCTCAACCAACTGGTCGGTCGCGCCCACGGCCTGGTCTATGGGCGGCGCAGTCGTCCTCCGGTACGCCTGGGTCATCTATTCGGCGCCGAGATTCCCCAGACCTTCCGCGAGAATTGGCGGTACGTCGCGGTAGCCGCAGGCATCACCGTTGTCGTCGCTGCTCTGGCCTACCTGCTGGTTAGCATTGACTACCGTTGGTCAGCCACGCTGCTGGGCCCCTCCTTCCCCGAGGCCATCGAGGACTTCGCCACCTCCGACAAGCCGGCCGGTGAGTACTTCGCCGATGCCGCACAGATGCTGGGCGGAGCCAATTTCTCAGCTATGCTGATGAGCAACAACATCCAGGTGGCCCTAAAGGCCTTCGCACTGGGCGTCACTTTGGGCCTCGGCACTCTGTATGTGCTGATTATGAACGGCCTGATGCTGGGTGCGTTCTTAGGCATTGGTGCCCACTACGGGCGGCTGGCCGACCTGATAGCGGTAGTCAGTCCGCACGGGGCCATCGAGATACCTGCGATCCTCATCGCCGCCGGGGCTGGGCTGATGATGGGCTATGCGCTGATCAACCCCGGCGACCGCCTCCGTGGTGACGCCTTTCGCATTGCCGCAGTAAAAGCCGTGAAACTGGCCGTGGGGACAGTGCCGGTGTTCGTAGTAGCCGCGCTCATCGAGGGCCTGCTCAGCCCCCAGCACGCTGGCCCGCTGGCCGGCAATGAGGCTCGCTTCCTGCTTGGTGGATTAGTCTTCGCAGCGCTTGCTTTATACCTCGGCTACGGGGACCGGATTCTCACCCGCGCAGGCCGTTCGTAGCTACAGTTCTCTATGCGCCCATACCTCTCCCCGATAGTCAGAAGGGGTATACCGGCACCAGCGTAGCATGAAGAACGACGGCAAAGCAGACCTGCAGGCCGATGAGCGTCGTCCCCAGCCATATCAACCTGGAGTCGGAGAGTCTGGCTACATAATCAGCCGCCGGCAGCGCTGCCAGCGGCATAAGAAAGACCCAGATGCGGCCTACCTCTGCCCGCGTGGAGCCAGAAAGCAGCAGTAGCGCTATAATAATGAGCAGCCCAACCACCAGCCCCTGGGGCAGGGCCGGCCAACGCTGCTGCTCCAGGCCATTGTAGATGGCAGCTACTGACATCACGGCCAGAGCCGGCCCCATAAACAGCAGAAAATCGTACAGATTCATCGGTAGCCACAACCAGTAGCTGCGACCGGCGGCGGCCAGTATCTGCCGATGTACCGCCACGGAGGCAGGAAATGCGGTCAGTATATTGTATTCCAGACCCGAGGAGAGTAGCTGATGGACGGCAGCGAAGACCAGAATTCCCCACGCCACTCCCCGCAGATGCCGACTCATCTTGTCTGGATATGTCTGGCCCCACACAGGTATCGCCATAATCACTGCCAGCACCAGTAGAATTGCATACCCAAAGCTCCACAGCAGCATCACCGTTGCGCCCAGCGCTGCCAGGATATACAGCCACACCTCCCCGCGTCGCACAGCCAACATCCACAGCCACAAATAGATGAGTGCCAATAGCGCTCCAATACCATCAATGCTGGGTACGAAATGCAACAAAGAGGGCACCGTGCCCGCCAGCAAAGCTGCTATCAGGCCCGTACGCCGGTCAAAGGCGACGGCGCCTATTCCGTATGTCGGTAGCACCACCAGAGCACCAAGCACCGTCAGGATGAAAGTAATGGGGAGCGCAGCCACGACATCTCGACGGGTTATGAACACCTGGGTGAGCTTGCCAGTAACCTGACGAAGCACGACTGGGCTGATACCTCGCTGGGCCAACGCAGTCTCGCTCCAGTCAATCACCCTGGGAACGTGCTCAAGCCACTGACGCAGCAGATAGAAGAAGATGATAGGACCAGGCGGATGAGTGCGGACACGATCGGGAAGCCGACTGCTGGCAACCCGCGCGGAGTGATAAGAGAAGGCATCACTAACACCGCTGAGTGACAGCGCCTGGCTGTAGTAGCCCATCGAGGTGTCGCTAATGACCCCCAGAGCGCCACTGGCCCAGAAGCCGGGATCGCTGGCCGCCAGACCAACCGCAGCGAGCACACTGGCTACAAGGATTACTGCAAGCAGTAGTCCCGCAACAGTTCGAGTGGGTTGGCGGCCTGACCGCAAAACCGCCAGGGCCAGTGCCCCTGCACCTATCGCTGTACTCACGCCCACCACCGCTGCCAGGCTCGGTACCACCGCCGCCGGCCGCCGCAGCCACACCCATTGCCCAGGCACACCCAGCGGCAGCCAGTCCAGCCACAACAGCACCGCCGCTACCACTGCAGTGCCAGCGCCGACCAATGCTACACTTATCTGACTGATTCGGCTTCGTCGGGAGGCGATAACTGCTCTTCCTCCTGGGCATCCAATGATTGTTGCTGCACCGACTCGGCCAGTCCCTCCGCGAGCTTCTCGGCCTCAAGCGCGCCTAAGTGGGGCAGTTCATCAATGTCGCGCAGCCCGAAGCTACTCAGAAAGTGCGACGTGGTCCTCAAGAGAAATGGGCGCCCCGGTGCCTGTTTGCGGCCAGCCACTTCTACCAGGCCCTTTTCCAGCAAGGTATTGATCACTCCCGAGGAATTCACGCCGCGGAATTCATCAATCTCCGGCCGCGTAATTGGCTGTTGGTAAGCGATAATGGCCAGCGTCTCCAGTGCCGCTACTGACAACCGTTCCGGCTCAGGCTCCAGCAGTCCCTCAACAAAGTCAGCATACTCGGAGCGCGTGGCCAGATTATAGCCGCCGGCCAGCTCAACCAGACACAGCCCCCGACCCTCAAGTCTTTGCTGCAACTGGTCAATCAACACCATAATCCGCTGTTCCGGTACGCCCAGAACTTCTGCCAGCTTCGCATCGCTGAGCGGCTTGTTGCTGGCAAACAGCAAGCATTCAATTACGCAACACAAATCCGCTGAGGTCAATTCAGGCATCTCTCCCGGGGATAGTAGCTAATTTGACGCAACCAGGCTAATCCGCATCAGCAAGCGACTCACTGACACGTTGAGCATTCGGAATCAGGCTAATGAGAATCTCGGCCCCCGCCATCTCTTGATGAACCTGGATCCGACGCCGGCGGATGAGCTCCAGGATGGCCAAGAAAGTAACGATAATGATTTGCCGGGTGATCGGAGTGCCTACCAATTGCGCAAATGCCAGGTGCTCTGCTTCGGCCGCCCGGAGCTGAAACAACAGCTCCCCAATACGCTCAGGGATAGTGACTGGCGGCCGTTGCACGCTATGCACGGATTGCTCGGTGCCGGCTTCTTCGAGCAGATCCCGCACCGCGCCAACCAGGTCAAATATCGAGATGTCTTCCAGGCGGATAAAGCCACTGGGTAACTGCTGGTCGTCGGCTAGCGAGCGCAGGTACAGATGTTGTCGCAGTTGCCGCGACTCGTCCAGCACCTGAGCAACTTCCTTGAAAGCCTGATACTGGGCTACTCGCCGCCGCATCCGGCCGATCAACTCCAACTCATCTTCTTCATCTTCTTCAACTGCCGCGACCGTCACCGGCAGCAGGTGCCGCGATTTGATCTGCAGCAGCGTTGCCGCGGTAACCACAAACTCCCCGGCCACCGCGATATTCACCGCCTGCATTGCCTCCAGGTAGTCTAAGTACTGGCCGGTAACCTCCGCCAGACAGACCTGGGATATGTCTAACTGCTCGCGCCTGACCAGATACACCAGCAGGTCTATCGGGCCCTCAAAAATCTCGATCTTCACCGGATAACCAGTGAAAAGATCCTGATCCAATTCTTCAGTCAGCGTTGCATCCATGGTTCGGCCAAATGAATTTGCTATCTACCAGTGGTCTCTATGCGGCACATATCGCCGACGATTACCCGTGTTGGCTGCGAGCAGCAGCCTTCGCCCTGCAGGGACACCTGCCGACCAATCACCGAATCAACCAGTCCGCCTGGAAAGTTCTCAATATGGGTGCCACCCTCTACGATACAATTGCGCAATTTTGCATCAATAACCCGACAGTTATCACCAGTTGACACGTTGGGCCCAATGCCAATGTTGGCCAGGTCTGAAGCATTCGC
>JALGTD010000189.1 GCA_029821515.1 Candidatus Zipacnadia bacterium
CCGGTTGCCGCGGAAGGTGCCATCGGGATAACCAATGATTATCCCCATATCCACCAACTGCTGGACAGCGTCATAGGCCCAGTGGTCGAACGGGACGGTCTGGGCGGGATTTACTTGAGCAAGCGCCGGAACTGCCAGAAGCACGATCAAACAGGCAGTTACGATATACTTGGTCATATTTATTCTCTCGCATAGTCTCTCAGGAAGCTGCTGCCAAGCAACAACTTCACTCATACACTCAAACAGCTAAGTGGCGAGTCGTTCCAGTGTCCTAGGTTTCCTGTCCTCATCGCCGGCTTGCCGCCGGTAGTGTATGACTTGCTGGTCGCTGACCTTACTGCCAATCTGGCGTTTGCGAGATAGCCTCCCTTCTTCGCCCGGTTTTGATGGGCAGTGCAACCAACTGCTGAGAGGATTGCGGTTTAGCACACTGCCTGACCGAGTGGCATCACTATGCCGCAGCTTGTGGTCAGATCTAGACCACTTCCATCGTCGAAGGGGGCTTGGTGGTGATATTGTATGTGACGCTGACTACGCCGGGCACCTCGGTGATGATTCTGTTGCTCAGTTTTTCCAGAATGTCCCAACTCAGGTGTGTGGGGGAAGCGGTGCGTGCATCCACGCTGTCCCAGCAGCGGATCTCAATCTGCTGGCCGAATTCACGGCGGCCCTCGCGCATTCCAGTGACGCGATCTTCGTGCAGTATGGCCATATACTGGAATGCATCAACCTCAGCCAGCTCCTCCTCGGTGATAGCGGTGGCCTGCCTGACCAGAGCCAGCCGCTCCCGAGTAGTCTCCCCGATTACCCGCGCCGCCAGCGCCGGCCCTGGGAAAGGCATTCGGTTATACACAGATTCAGGAAGCCCCAGGGCCTGTGCCACCTTCCTGACACCGTCTTTGCGTAGTCGGATGAGGGGTTCGATGATCTGATAGCCAAAGGCCTCCTGGGGATCGATGCCTATCTGCTCGAAGACGTTATGCTGGCGTTTGATCCCGGCGACGGTTTCATCCACATCGGTCAGGATGGTACCTTGCAGCAGGTACTTGGCACCACTTGCTTTGACCAGCCGGCTAAAGACGTCTCGGTAAAAGGTTTGCGTGACCGCTTCGCGTTTCTCTTCGGGATCGGTGATTCCGGCCAATGCGTCAATGAACTCATCGCGTGCATCAATCAATTCGACATTGACGCCCAGCTCAGCGAACAGCGACACAATCTGCTGCGGCTCGTCCTGTCGCATAAGAGCATTGTCAATGAGATAGGTCTTCAATTGGTTGCCGAGTGCCCTGTGCCCAAGCATAGTGACGGCTGAGGAATCAACTCCACCCGAGAGTGCATTGATGGCAATATTGTCCTCCACAGTGGCCGAAATCTCTTTCAGTTGGGTGGCTATGAACTGCTCGGGATCTAGCTTATCGGCAGCAATCTCTTCAATCGCCATTTGTTGGTTGGCTCCTCTATCTATGAGTAGTAATTTGAACTCACGGCAACAGCTTCGTGCCTGAGCGGCACGCAAGAAGTGGGTTGCCTGCGTCTTCCCCTTGCTTAGGCAGCAGCACAAGCCACTCGGCCAAGCGTACAGGCTGTCGCTTGCAGCGCCGCCCGAGCTCACCTGCGATTAGAGCGCTTGCATGAATCAGTCTTGCGGATAGCAGGTTACCACTGTTTCCGGGTCGCCCGCATTGGTGCCGTTGCGGAAGTGGATTTCATAGCGCAACTGCACAGTGCGGTCACCGAGGGCCACGCGAGGAGTGGCAATCGCACCCTGGTAGGTGCCATCAGCCTTGGGCAGATGGCGAATCCCAGGCACATTCCGCAGTTGTTCTCCGGTGTCGGCGCGCTTGACCAGTGTCCAGATCTCCTGCAGCACACCAGGAGTCGCTTTAATGCTGAACTCTGTGCGCGTGCCCAGCCGGTCGCCGTTGCGTGGCGAATAGACGATGGGAGCGCCTGCGTGCACACCGTGAGCGCCGGCAGGAACCGTCGCGCCCGGCGGGACTGCCAGGGAGATGCTCACCGTCTGGGTGGCCTGATTCCAGCCCACATCAGCCCCGAAGGCCTCAGCAGGGAAGCGCACCGGCACGTAGGTGTGGCCTGCAATCAGTCGTGCGGGGACATCCAGAGGTACCGGTTGCCCATCAACGAAGCCCACCTGATCGCCAATGGTCAATGCTACGGTGGTGTCCTGGCGCGTGGCGGTGGCCGTCTGTGTCGCACCGTCCCAGTCAACAGTCGCGTGCAGCGCCTCAAACACTGTCCGCATTGGCAACAGCACGCGCCCGCTGACCTCCACAGCAGGTGGCTGGGCGGATAACTGCTGCCCGTTGACTACCACACTGATTGCCAGGACTGGCGAGGTGGAGACGACGAAGACGGCTACGACAACAATCACAGCTAATTTGAACCTGTCCATATCAAATCCTCCTGTTGCCAACATATTTGTGCTGGCGTATTGTACACGGCTTGATAGACTATTCGCCATGCGTATAACTTCTCCTTCTCGGTTGGAATGCTTAAGAAAGACCACGGATGGTCATCAGCACATCAAGGCTTGTCACGAACGTACCACTGATATCCATAGCAGGTATCCACGCGTTCATACCCTTCTAGGACTTGATCCAGCAACTCTTGATTGTGCGGCTGAAGAGCTGCCTTCTGCCACCACTCCGCCTCCGGCAGAAGAACAAACTTGGGAGGATGTGCCCGCAGGTCTTTAAGGAACAACTGGCGAGGATAAGCAAGATCACCAATGATTGGCTCATATCGCGGCAACTGCTCCCACAATTTGTGATTTAACAGGTGCTCAAGTACCAAGTAGCGGGATGCCACGCGGCGCTTGCTCCAGAAGACTACTCCCGGGTTGTGATCCAACACCAGGATGCGGTCAGTCCCGGTTGTTTGGGCAGATAGATCGAGGGCTGCACGAACCTGTGAGTTATCAGGCATATTGAAGACTCGATCTCGCCACACCCACGCTGCGTGCCTTAGCGGACGTGCCATGGACAAAATCAGACACAGCGCCACGCCGACAAGCAGATATCGTTGCCAGTGCTTGGCCTGCATTGCAGCGACACACCGTGCGAGCCCGAGGGAGGCCAGAATGGAGAGTGGCACGGCAGGCTGGGTGAAGTGGTACTGTAGCGGGCAGGAGCTAACGCAACTGCCGACTATTCCTCCCGCCATCCACAAAACCAGTAGCCACCCGACGGGCGTTGGGGGTTGCTGGTCGGAATGGCTACCTGTGGTAGATGATCGCCGAACCCAGTCAATTGCCGCGACAATTCCAAATGCCCAAATCAGGGCTGTAGAACTGATTGGGTGTATCATTGATTCTGCCAGGCCGTGAAGTCGTGCTCCCAGGCCTGCGCTTTGTGCTACGGCAGGGATGACCCACACCCATGCTACGAAGTCCTGAAGATTGCTGTATCGGGCCACTAACGCAGCCACTACTAGGATGCCCAGAGCAACTCCGGCTAAGAGGAGCCGCAGGCCGGAACGAGCGCGCCGCGAGGTGGACTGATGTCTGGCAATTAGAAAAGCACCAACCAGAAGAGCCCCACAGTCCAGAAGTGCGATCTGCTTGCATGATGCGGCCAGCACAGCGAAAACTCCGCTGATCACGGGCAATGCCGTGTGCGGTTTCTTTGCAGTCAGAAAACTCACCAGACACAAGAAAGCTGCTGCACTGAACGCAGCCATAAACAGGTCCATCTCGACGGTCAAACCGACGGTGTGAGCAAGGAATACCACTGTCATAAACGCAGTGAGTAGAGCTGTCTTTGGGCCTGCCAATAGGCGCGCCAGCGCCGCAGCGCAGACCACAACGGCGAAGAATACCAGGAGTCCGAAGAGATGAATTGCTACAACGCTGCCTCCGGTCACCCGTAACACGGCGGCATAAAGCAGGTATCCAATAGGCCCTTTCCAGTCGGCGGCATCGCGATACAGCTCAGCACCCAGTAACACCTGCTGGCCTACTGTGGCATAGGTGGCCTCGTTTACATACACGAAGTCACGAGCTGGTTGGTGTCCGCAGAAATGCGACTAGAAGTACAAGGCCGGCCCAGGCAAGATGAGTCTGATAGCTGAAAACGCGCTTGGTCACCTGCGACAGATTCCTCCTATCGGTGTCTACTACGGCAGGAAGCGATACTTGATCAGGGTCCAGATGGCGAGTACTCCGTCGGTCCAGCGGATCTTTTTACCAGCCTGTGAGCTGTGGGGCTGATAGCTAATAGGAACCTCATGAATC
>JALGTD010000190.1 GCA_029821515.1 Candidatus Zipacnadia bacterium
TATTGCGTGGCTCCCGATCAACAACACTGGTACACCCCGAATGTGGCGGCGCTTCATCTCCCTTTGCGCCCGGGGGTCTTTTGAGGCATCCACTTCGTGAAAGCGAATACGATTTTTGCGTAAATACTGTTTGGCTCTCTCGCACCAGGGGCAGGTAGCTCCCGTGAAAAGCACTACTTTGGGCTGACGTGAACTGTTCATTTATGGTTAGTTATCCTTGCGTTGTATTGGAATTCACTATAAGTAACGCCGCTGCTTTCCGCACTGGCGGATTTGCCCTCTATCGAGCCATCTGGTATTCTCAGAGTTGCAGTCTACTCATTCTTCGTAACATATGATGGTGTTCAATTAAGCGCTCAACATTTGACTGAGCCTGCTCCACGCCTGGCGAATACCCTCGGTGACAGGGCCATCCCGGTATTCAACCAGCGGCACCTGATGAGCCATAGCTTCCGTCACCGACTCATCATACGGTAACTCGCCGAGAAGTTCAAACTGGTTTTCAACACAATAATCGCGAATCCGCCGGGTATTCTCTGCATTAAGGTCAGCTTTGTTAATCAGCACCGTAACAGGAACGCCGAAATGACCGCTCAGTTCGACGACTCGCTCCATATCGTGAATACCCGACAACGTCGGTTCCGTGACGACCAGAGCCATATCCACATCGGCCAGAGCCGCCGCGGCGGTACAGCCAATTCCTGGCGCCCCGTCAATCAGTACCAGCGCCAGGCCTCTTTCGGCTGCTGTATCCTCCGCCTTTTGCCGAACCATCGTCACCAGCCGTCCGGAGCTTTCCGCTGCCGGTGATAGGCGAGCGTGGGCCATCGGACCATAATCTGTCTCCGACAGATACCATTGACCACAGGAAACTGTTTCCAGCCTCAGCGCTCCGTTCGGGCAGGCCACCACACACATTCCGCAGCCCTCGCAGGCCAGTTCATCAATATCAGTTGTCGTGATGGCATCAAAGCGGCAGTATCGCTCACATTCGCCAGACTGTTGACATAGCTTTGCGTCGCGAACAGCAATCTGGGCGCCGTAGAAGTCGCCGCTTTCAACGACTGTTGGCGTCAGCACCAGGTGCAGGTTGGCCGCATCTACATCACAGTCAGCCATTACTTTGTCCTCAGCCAGAGCGGCAAATGAGGCAAGCACGGTGGTCTTACCGGTACCGCCTTTGCCACTTATTACAGTCAACTGCTTGACAACTCCGTTCATATTAACCAATCTCATCTTTCATACGGACAGAGCGGCGGCTGGCCCCGGGGACGTCCTGCCAGGCTTGGTAGGACGTGCGCCGGCCGCCGCATCCCTAACGAGGGAGGGGTCTATTTACTACCATCTACGGCCCATGCCCATACCCATGCCGCGTCCACGGCCAAAGAAGCCGCGACCGTAGCCCATACCCATACCACGGCCGTAACCCATGCCCATACCAAAGCCGGGCCGACCATAACCATAGGGCATCGCTCCGCCGTAGCCGTAGGGCATACCTGCCATCATTGGCGCACCGTAGCCTCCGTATGACTGGTAAGGTGCATAGGGCATACCGTATGGCATTCCCCCGTAGTTCTGGGGACCATATGGATTACACATTCCCCGTGCGCCTCCGGTCATCGGACCCATTCCCCGCGGTCCCGTACCATCTAATCCTGGCATTTCTCTCACCTCCTGTTGATACTATCAGTTTGCAAAATCAAACCTAACTATTGTTGTCTGGTCATTGTCGCCCCACAATTGGGGCACTTCATTTGGTAGCAGGACGAGCCTATTTGGTGCTGCACCGTCTTGCCGCAATTCGGGCACACACAGTTGCCACCCGGCCCCATAGCAAACCCGCCACCTCGGCCCTTGCTGGCACCACGGCCAGCGCCCAGCCCGCGACCCGTCCCCGGGCCCTGCCCGGCCGGTCCTGTCCCATCGCCTCTGGGCATATCAATCACTCCTCAACTTTCGCAGTTGCAGTTTGAGATAGAGATCTGATGACATCCTCGTATACACGAACTAATTCATCGTGCCACTGTGGAAAAGCATCGGCCAGTGTCTCGCCACGGGCGTAGGCCTCGGCGATCTCCCGGTCCTCGGGAATATGCAGCAGTACGTCAATGCCTTCACGCGTGCAATAGTCTTCAACCCCTGGCCTTCCGGCCTGATCCCGGTTGATTACCACTCCACAGGGAATGCCCATTCGCCGGCAGGTTTCCACCGAATCCTCCAGATTCGCCAGACCAAACGGCGTCGGCTCGGTGACCAGGATACAGTAGTCGCTGAACTCAATGGTCTCCTGCATCGGGCAGGCTGTGCCCGGCGGCGCATCCAGGATAGTGATCATGCTGTCATCATTGCAGCTTCCCGTAGCTCTGGTAACTGGTGTGGCCCGCTGGTCGCCTACGCTAAGCCGACCCTGGACAAACTCGATCCCGCGGACAGTGCTACCATGTGCCACACTGCCCACCTGCCGGTTGACTTCGGTGATAGCGCCAACCGGACACACGTAAGCGCACACCCCACAGGCCGCACACAGATCGGGAAAAGTAATGACCGCATCCCGGATGACAGCTATCGCGCTGAACTGACAATGCTTGGCACACAGCCCGCAGCGAGTACATATATCCAAATCCACCTGGGGCACCAGCACATTTACCGGCGTGTGTTGGGTAATCTGCGGATGCAGCAGGATATCGGCATTAGGCTCTTCAACATCGCAGTCAATCAGTTGGACCTGGCCGGGATGAATCTCACTGAGGGCCACGGCCAGACTGGTGGCAAATAGGGTCTTGCCGGTGCCACCTTTACCCGCCGCAACTGATACAGTTGGCTTGCTTCGTTCAGACATCTCTATTAAGCTCCCTTGATAATCAGAGCGACTGTATTCATTCTACCAGCTCCAGCTCCCCTGCCAGTAATGCCTCTACCGCCTGGCCAACCGTGCCGGAACCGACATAGGCAGCAATACCACCGCTGTTGAAGGCGCGCAGCGAGTTGATTCCGAAATTGCCGGCGATTGCTGCCTCGGCGCCCGCATCCGCCACCACCTGGGCAGCGGCCACTCCTGCGCCTGTTCCGGCCAACGCACCTGGATTGCTATGGACTTCGAACTCCATAGTATCTGTGTCCACCACTATGACGTTGGCACATCTACCCAGACGCATATCCACCGGAGCGTTCAGACCCTCGCCGGAGGAAGCCACCGCTACCTTCATTGCTGCTCGCCCTCTTCTCTAACCTGTTGCTCAAGCTGTTCAATCTGCTGGTTAAGCAACTCGAACTGCTGCTGGAGCATCTGCGCCTGAGTCTTCAGCACTTGCAATTGCTGCGCACGCATAGCTTCGGGCGCCATTGTTGGGGGCACGTTCCATTGGGGCCCCATACCGGGAGCCATCGGCGGTGGCATCTGCTGGGCAAATTGTCCGCCGCCCATGCCACCACCCATTCCCATGCCTTGCCCCATGCCCATGCCTCGACCCATTCCTGCTCCACCACCCATACCAGCACCACCCATTCCAGCCCCTCCGCCACCGGCACCAAAGTGGGCGCCCACACCAGCACCGCCGGCTGACTGCAATTGACCAGCCTGTAGCGCTTCTACGGCTTCGCGGACCGAGCCGCTAGCTCCGGTGTAGATTGCAATGCCACCGGCAGAAAGTGCCTGGTAGGCATTGGGCCCGATATTGCCGCTAATCACCGCCTGGGCACCGGTCTGGCTGACTAACTGCGCAGCGGCGATGCCGGCTCCACTGGCCTG
>JALGTD010000191.1 GCA_029821515.1 Candidatus Zipacnadia bacterium
CGAAGGAGGCGAGATTGCCGAGGAGGCCGACCACGAGACATTGATGCAGCAAAACGGACTGTATGCTGAAATGTATCAGCGACAATTCAGCCTGGAAGACATCTGGGGCGCCGATGCCGCCGCTGAGTACCACAAATAGCTAAGCCACTGACTATTCTGCGCCGACGGCCACGTGCTGATAAATCCGGTACAGATTCACCACTCCCACGGCATCCAGCTTGCGGGTTTTAAGTTTAGCTGCAATCTCGGCCTCCAGCCGGTCAATCTCCTCCTCCCCGAATTCCGGCAGGCTGGTCAGAACTCCAGCATCCAGGGCTACGGTTTCCCGTAAGAGGCGGACAACCTCAGTAGGACGTGGCCTGCGGGCACTGACTGAATAGACCCAGGCGGCCACCGCCGCCGCAACTGCCGCTGACGGACAGGTGCCGCCCGGGCCGCTAGCGTAATACGAGGGCACAATGAAATTGACCATTTCGCTGTCCTGGGGGCCTCGGTTCGAGCTACTAGTGAGATGCCCCGCGCCTTTGCGAGCCAGCGGCACCGTGGTAATGAAGTGAGGAATCCCTTCCCCCCAGGGCTTTGCGGCATGCCCCTGTGGACAGGTGCTGGTCGGCTGACCACTATGTTCAACGTAGGGCGAGATGATGAGCGCATTCTGGGCCTGGGCAATACTATCAATTATTGACCCAACGTCCCCCCAATAGGACTGGAAAGTAATTACGATATCCGCGTGGCGGCCCGCTTCCGCGAAAGCCTTCGCTATTGCAGTATATGAGTCGGCTGGTTGATAGTACAGCAGCTTAACCCGAATGCCCAGCGCTCGCGTCAGATCCAGAATGACTCGGGCCTGGCCAGTATCGTGAGTATTCTTGCGCGGATCACAGTCAGGATAGTTGGGGCACTGGCAGCAGCGCAGGCGGGCTTGCCCGTCCAGTCGCGAAGATAATTGGCGGCGGCTGATACCACCGGTGCCGACGATTGCCAGAATCACCGGTCGGCGATCGGCTAAGTTGCGCAGGTCAGTGAGCCTATCTTCGGTGGTGACTCCCAGCGCAGTTAGCTCCCAGCGGGCGCCCTTCGGAATGTCGTCGACAGGTGCAAAGCCGGCAGACAACATAACCAAAGCTATAATAGATACCGCTTGTCTCAGCATAGATACGCCCTCCTGCTCACGTCTATTTATGTTACTTATTCAACGGCCCGGCAAGCTGTCCTTCCCCTCACAAAGTCAGGAAGGGAACAGAGCGGGTGGTGAGGAAATAGACACATTGGTCTCACACTCTGGGCTGGTATACTGAGAAGCCAGTAAGGCCAGGCGCGGCCAAACCAACAAGTAGAGTTTAGGGCAAAGCCAGCAAGAGGTGATAAACTGTGACTGTCTACGAGCTTATTCAGAAACGGCGGACAATCCGCAGATTCCAGCAGAAGTCAGTACCTAAAGACCTGCTGGAGCGGTGCGTCAATGCCGCACGTATTGGGCCGTCGGGGGCCAATCTCCAGCCATTGGAGTATATTGTGGTCAGTGAGCCTGAGCAGTGCCAGCAGGTCTTCCCCCATACCGCCTGGGCCGGCTACCTCCCCGACTGGTCTCCGGGTCCCGAAGAGCGGCCGATGGCCTACATCTTCATCCTTGTCAATCGTGAAGTGCGGGCCAATGCCCCGATGGATGTGGGCATTGCAGCGGAGAATATTACACTGGTGGCACTTGCCGAGGGCGTGGGTAGTTGCATAATCGGCTCGCTGGACCACGACGCTCTGCGCAAGGTGCTGGCCGTGCCCAAGGACTGTGACATATCGCTAATGGTTGCCCTGGGCTATCCGGCCGAGCAGCCGCAGATGGTAGGAATGACCGGCGACTCAATCAAGTATTATCGAGACGAAGACGGTACCTTACAGGTACCCAAACGAGCGTTAGCAGATGTACTGCACTGGGAGCAATACAGTGACGATTCCAAAGTTTAAGCTCAGCACCAGTATACACTCTGGGGCTGCCCTGCCCAAGTTCTGGCTGGAAAGTGGTTGCTCTGGCGCACCGCAATAGCAGATAGCCAAGCAAACGAGCCGAGTTCTTATATAGGGAGGACATTGCTATGCCGCAAGTAGTCTGCCTGGGTATCATAGTTGCCGATATATGGGCACGCCCGATAGATAAGATGCCCGACAAGGGCCGACTCAAACTGACCGAAGAGATCGGCATCGGCCTGGGCGGCCATGCCACTAACACCGGACGCTGCCTGGCAATATTGGGCATGGACGTGGCAGTTATGGGCTGTGTAGGTCAAGATGGGCTAGGCGATTTCGCCCTTGAAGAACTAGACAGCCATGGAATTGATACCAGTGGCATCTATCGTACGGACGCTACGGGCACTTCAGCCACGTTGGTCTTTATTGAAAGCAGTGGGGAACGCAGCTTTATTCATGCAGTGGGCGCCGACGGCGAAATCCGCCCCGAATACCTGGATATTGACCTGGTCAAGTCTCCGGAACTGCTATATATGGCGGGAGCACTGGCAATGCCCGGCTTTGACGGCGAACCCCAGGCCGAAGTGATGGCTGAGGCCAAGCAGGCTGGGGTGACCACTGTATTGGATGTGGTCTGGGATGCCACTGGCAAATGGTTGGAGACGCTGTCGCCAACTCTGGCCTACACAGACATCTTCGTGCCCAGTCTCGTTGAAGCCCGCGAAATCAGCGGGTACCACGCGCCAGAAGATGTTTGTCAGTTTTTTCTGGACCAGGGGATTAAGATTGTGGCGCTGACTAACGCGGAACAGGGCGCTTACCTGCGCACAGCGGATGTGGAAATGAATGTGCCAGCCTATGAAATAGAGGTAGTTGATACAACAGGCGCTGGTGATGCCTTCACCGCTGGCTTCATCTACGGTTACTTGCAGAGCTGGGACCTGGAGCGAACCACGCGCTTTGCCAACGCTATGGGCGCTTTAGCTACCACTGCCGTGGGCACAACCACGGGCATTAAGAGTTATCAACAGGTGCATGATTTCCTCAGCCAGCGCGAGCCGGACTACTGGGAGTAACAACTGGCTTCAAATGGGTGGATCCAACATATCAGGCGCAAGTGCTGAAGAGTATAAGCCATTGGTGGTGTTCACCGTGGGGTCACGCCTGGCGGGCAGCTTGCAGTATTCTGTGAGTGCGCGCTGATGGCAGAGGAATGCTTACTTGCGTCCGGTGGTATAGAGCCTCAACCCCTGCGAGCTACCTACCTCGTAACACAATCTGCGAAGTTGTCCTTTGACCTCCGGAGTTGAGTTCCGGTCATCTAAGAGCACGTGAGTAGCGTGATACTTAGCTATAATGGTCTGTAGTTGCTCGTCGGATAGGCGATTGTGCAGGAGGCGATCGACGTCTGCGTGTCTCTGGCGGTGGTCAACTCCGAATTGCTCACGATGTGCGCTTGCCACGACCCGGCACCCAGTCAAAGCCGGGAGATGGTAGCACAGACCTGGATCGGCCATGACTACATCGCCTTCATCCAGATGCGCAGATAGCCAGTCATAACGGGCGACCGGCGCAGTTGAATGGAAATCGACGGTCAAGGGGGCGGGAGACACAACACGGCGGACGTGCCTCATCAACTCAAGCGCTCGCCACCGCACTGCGCAGCCCAGCACCAGCACAACAATGGCGAGCAAGGCCACCCTCTGCCACCTTCCGCGCCGAAGATAGCCGGGCAACTCCAAGCATAGCCAGGCGGCGACCGCCAACTGCA
>JALGTD010000192.1 GCA_029821515.1 Candidatus Zipacnadia bacterium
TAAATAATGATGCATACTGTCTATAATTATACCCAATCTTTTCGGGGAGCGTCAACTTGACTGAGCTTGACTGGCAGATGGATTGCACACTGGTCTCCCACGTTTACTGACGAGGCGTGCAGCCAAGAGTTCACCACAGTGACGTGCCAGGAGAGCGCAGAGGCTCGCGGAGGGCAGCCCTCGGCAGCATTGCGGTTGCAATGCCGACAGGGATTTGCTATACTTTTAATTCACTATATGTATACTGACTTACCCAGCGGAGGGCGAGCAATGTCGGCCCAGCAAATAGCTATCCTGGTCACGGGCGCCCGCGGGCAGATGGGCAAATATGTCGTTGCTGGCGTGATGGTGATGGATGCGCCGGATATGAAGTTGGTTGGTGCAGTGGACCCGGCCGGGCGCGGTCAGCCGCTGAGCGAGATTGTGGCGGGCGGGCCTGAGGATATCATCTGCAGCGGGCATCTGGGGGCAGCTCTGGAAGAAAGCCGGCCCCAGATTATGATAGACTTCACCACTCCGGATGTAGCGATGGACAACATCCAGGCGGCACTTAACGCCGGCGTGGCCTGCGTAGTGGGGACGACAGGACTCTCGCTGGTGGATCTGCAGGTGGTAGAGAGACTCTGCAAGAAGACCGATACGCCCTGCCTGATAGCGCCGAATTTCAGCATCGGCGCTAACCTGATGATGAAGTTCGCCGCCGAGGCCGCCACTAACTTCGACTACAGCGAAATCATCGAGCGGCATCACGAGAAGAAAGCCGATGCGCCATCAGGGACGGCATTGATTACTGCCAAGAAGATGGCCGAAGCCAGTCAGCGGCCAATGCGTGAGGTGTCCACCGCTCACGAGGAGTTGTCCAGAGTGCGTGGGGGAGAAACTGAAGGCATTCACGTCCATAGCGTCAGAATGCCCGGCTATGTGGCCAACCAGGAAGTGGTATTCGGAGGCATCGGAGAAGTGCTCAAGATTGAACACATTACCACGAGCAGAGAGTGCTTTATTCCCGGGGTGCTGCTGGCGGTGCGCAGAGTCCTGGACTTACGAGGACTGGTCTACGGACTGGACACAATTCTGTGAGATAAGTGACGGCCAAGACGCCCGTCGTACCGAATAGAAAAGGTGATATTGTGGCGCTACGAGCAGCACTGGTCGGCGTAGGTCCGGTAGGCGACCGTATCGTAACGTGTGTGCGGGAACGCAACTTTCCGCTTAGCGACCCACTGCGGGTGATGGCAACAACCACGCGTACCGAGATGCTTGGCGGCGAGCAAATACAAGTTCAAGCGACACGCGCAGAGCTGTTCGAGGGGCTGGATGTGGTATTCTTTGCCGGCCGCGAGGGCGCCAAGGGAGCCAGCGTTCAGTGGGCGCCGACGGCCATCGAATGTGGCGCGTATTGCATTGACAACGGCAGCGACTTCCGGCTGGATCCGACCGTCCCGCTGGTGGTGCCCGAGATTAACATGGATGCAGTTAGCGAGGACACGCGGCTGATTGCCAGTCCCAACTGCTCCACCATTCAACTGGTAGTGGCGCTGGCGCCGCTGCATCGCGCCGCTGGCATCAAGCGGGTGGTGATATCCAGCTATCAGTCGGTCAGCGGGTGGGGGCAGGCTGCCGTTCAGGAAATGGAGAGACAGTTGCCTTCTTGCCTGCGCGGCGACCCGGTGGAGTGTGACCCCAGCATCTTCGCCCGGCCCATTATGCTGGATTGCCTGCCTCATATTGACCGGTTCCTGGAGGACGGCTATACCAAAGAAGAGATGAAGATGGTGCACGAGACGCGCAAGATTCTGGATGAGCCGGATATGTCGATCACCGCGACTGCCGTGCGCGTGCCCATTCCGCTGGGCCATAGCGAGTCAGTCAATCTGGAGTTTGAGCAGCCCATAACTCGTAAAGAGGCCACCGAGATTCTCGACCAGGCGCCAGGCGTGGTGGTTATGGACGGGCCGACGGAGGATCCGGCTGCTGTTGAATCTCGCAATGACCCGCAAGAGCTGCAATATCCGACTACGGCCGATCTGTACGAAGACCAGTACAAGGATATGGTTCTGGTCGGGCGCATTCGTGAGGATAACACGATTGAAAACGGCCTGAATCTGTGGATAGTGGCCGACAACCTGCGCAAGGGCGCGGCCACCAACGTGGTGCAGATTGCCGAGGGTATGCTGGCGCGGGGAATTATCGGGTAAGCGGGCGAGCAAGGAGGCACAGCGGTCGGGGCAGAGGTGCCCCTCCCACAGTATTGGAGTGCATGAGCAGGGAGAGAAAATGACTAAGATAGGTATATTTGGAGCAGCGGGGTACGGTGGCGCGGAGCTAATCAGGCTTCTGCTGGAACATCCCGAAGTCGAGATTGTCTATCTGGGCGGTCATACTACGGTCGGCGAAAGTATCACCGACCTGTATCCCAGCCTGCTGGGCAGAATTGATATGATGATCGGCGAGAGCAGCCTCGCGGCGCTGGCTGACAGTGACGCCGAGGTGCTGTGCTCGGCGCTGCCCCATAAGGTGGGCGCCGATATTGTGGCCGAGGCGCTGGATAGCGGGCTGAAGGTCATTGACTTTTCCGCTGACTTCCGCCTCAAAGACGCTGCCAAATATGAGAAATACTACCAACCTCATCCCCATCCGGAGCTACTGGCGGAGGCCGTCTATGGCCTGCCGGAGCTGCATCGGGAGGAGATTATTCCGGCACAGTTGGTAGCGGCGCCGGGCTGCTATCCGACCGGAGCTATTCTCGCACTGGCGCCGGCGGTCAAAGCAGGCCTGATTGAATCACAGGGCATCATCGTAGATAGCAAGACCGGGGTTTCGGGGGCAGGGCGCAGCAAAGTGGCGCTGGCCTTCCATTTCCCCGAGCTTAACGAATCAATGAAGGCCTACAGTGTCGCGACCCACCGCCACACGCCGGAGATGGATCAGGAGCTTTCGGCACTTAGCGATGAGCCGATACAGGTCACCTTCTCGCCTCATCTGATGCCGGTAACCCGGGGAATTCTCACTACCACTTACGGGCGGCTGCACCAGCCGATGACCGAAGTTGACGTGCAAGAAGTATATCAAGAGTTTTACGCCGACGAGCCTTTCGTCAAGGTTATGCCAACAGGCACTCAGCCCACGACCAAGCAGGTCAACGGCTCAAACAATTGCCACATCGGGCTGGTCGTAGCCGAGGATACTGGCTGGCTGATTGCTACCTCGGCCATTGACAACCTCATCAAGGGGTTGTCGGGGTCGGTGTTGCAGTGCCTCAATCTTATGATTGGCTGCGCCGAGACTACCGCGCTGGACCGACCGGCGCTGTGGCCGTAGCAGTCGCCCATTCGCTGCTTCTATCACCCGTCTTCGTGGAGAGAACTGCCTATGCCAGATGAGCTATTTACGAAAATTGAGGGGGGTATCACCGCCCCGGAGGGTTTTGCAGGGGCAGGAGTAAGCTGCGGCATTAAGCCTCAGTCACTGGATTTGATGTTATTGGCCTCGGACCGGCCCGCCGTCGCGGCGGTTACCATTACCAAGAACGCCTTTCGCGCTGCGCCAACCTTCGTCACTCAGGAGCACACCGCCGACGGCCAGGCGCAGGCGATTGTCACCAACAGTGGCAATGCCAACGCCGCCACCGGCCAGCAGGGGATGGACAATGCCCGAAAGATAGCCGCGCTGACCGCCGAACAATTGGGCGTGGAGTGTCTTGACGTTATCGTGTGCTCGACGGGCAAAATCGGTGAACAGCTTCCCATGGACAATATTGAGGGAGGCATCAGGCAGGCGGCGATCGGACTGACCCGCGACGCGCCCGAATCGCTGGCCCGGGCGATAATGACCACCGATACGTTTCCCAAGATGGTATCGGTGCAGTTTGCGGTGGGCGAGCGGACCGTAAAGATGGCCGGCATTGCCAAAGGCGCGGGGATGATCCACCCGGATATGGCCACGATGTTGTGCTTCATCACCAGAAGTGTCGTTCAACTGCATTTCGACCGACGGCTGTATGAGCACGAATGACACAGTGGCGATCCTGGCCAACGGTGTTGCCGGCAATCAAGAGATCGTGAGTGAACAGTCGGCCGGATACGAAGAGTTCCGGGCCGCGCTGGGTTATGTGACTCAGGAACTTGCTAAGATGATCGCCCGCGACGGAGAGGGCGCTACCAAGTTTGTGGAGATTCGGGTAAGTGGAGCCACCAGTTGGGAGCAGGCGCGGCACATCGCCCGTGCAATCGCTAACTACAATCTGGTGAAGGCCTCACTGTTCGGCGAAGACCTGAATTGGGGCCGCATCGCTGCCGCAATGGGCGCGGCTGCCCCAGAACTTGATCCAAATAAGGTCACTATTACCTGCGCGGGGATTACCACCTGGGATTGTGGTGAGCCAGTAAGCTTCGATGAGGCCCAGGCCAAGTCAGCAATGCAGGCCGATGAGATTCTGATTGAGGTTGAGCTGGGTATCGGTGATGCTCAGGCCACCGTGTGGACCTGCGATTTGACCTATGATTACATAAAAGAAAACGCCGGGCCGGATGTGTACGATCCAACAGTGGATAGTGGTTAGTGGATAGTGGTCAGGGAACGGCAACGGCGTAGAACGGATACAGATACCAGATGACTGACCAGACATAGCACAAGGGAGAAGAAACCATGTCAGAGATTCGCGTGACAGTCTGGAACGAATTTGTCCACGAAAAAGCTGACGAGGCAGTAAAGGAGATATATCCCGAGGGGATGCACCAGGCGATTGCCGATTACCTGGGACAACAAGCAGGGCTGGCAGTGCGCACGGCCACGCTGAATGAGCCGGAGCAGGGTTTAACTGAGGATGCTTTGAAGGAGACTGATGTGCTGATCTGGTGGGCTCACCTGGCCCACGATAAGGTGCAGGATGAGGTAGTGGATCGGGTCCAGG
>JALGTD010000193.1 GCA_029821515.1 Candidatus Zipacnadia bacterium
GCAGACTGATACCAGTGGGCGATCTTGGCGATACAGGTCGTCTTGCCCACACCGTTCACACCCAGCATCAGAAAAACCGTCGGCGCCTGCTCGCCAGTGTTAAGCGGTGCCTCGCAAGGTTCCAGCATCTCCTCGACGTGCTCGGCCAACAGTTCCAGCAAACCAGATGGCTCAGTAATATGGAGAGAGCCGGCCGCCTCCCGCAGCCGCGCGACCATCTCCTCCGCCACCGGAACGCTGACATCGGCCTGAATGAGGGCCGCCGCCAGTTCGTTGAGAAGTTCGTCATTGACAACGGCGCGGGCCGCCAATACTGCTCCCACCCGCCGGAAAAGTCCTTTCAGCAAGTTCGTACATCCCTTTCTGTGCCAGGCATGGGCGTGATTGCAGAGCCCGTTCCTACCCTGACGAACGACACTTGGCTTCAGGGATTAGATGGGCCGTAGTACTGATGAAAGCAAGGCTACTGCAGCCAGATGGTTCGGCCCTCGACAGCAGCTTGATGGCCGGCTAAGACGATCGCCAAGCTCCCGTAGGCGTCATCCAGATGGTCCATCACATCTTTGTCCTGTTCGATGGTATCAATCAAGTCAGTGAGCTCCTCACCCACACGCTTGAAACCAGGCGGCATGTTAATAACTGTCAGCTCACCTGGATAACGATAATACTCAATCTGGTCACCTTCTTCGCGATAGCCGTCGCGACGTTCGTGGGCGTAGGTCAGACGAATACGCCCGGCTGGTCCAACGAATTCTTTTTCGCTGAAATTGCGGTACTGGTGAGTCCAGCCGACCTCATAGATGCCTGAAGAACCGTCATCGAACTTGACACTGAACAGCTCGTAGTCGAAGTTGTCGGATGGTGTCTCAGATTCAGTGCGGGCGCCCACACCAGAGACCCATACGGCATCTGCACCGGTAACGCGTCGCATAATATCCACATAGTGGCAGCCACAATCAATTCCCGGCGAGGTTTCGACAATCAGCTTCAGGTCGCGGCGCCAGTGCTCGCAAGTGCTGGTATGTTCGCCGCCCAGCAGCCGCATAATATACGGTGGCGGGCCCAACGCGCCTTCGCGAATCATCTCTGTGACTTTGTTATATGCTCGGTGATAATGCAGTATGTAACCGACCCGCAGCTTCCTGCCTGTCTCCCGTACGGTATCAATCATGCTGTTGGCCTCTTCTAAGCTGGGAGCCAGAGGCTTCTCGCACAGCACACCTTTGCCAGCTCGCAGACAGGCCTCGACAATCTCCCGATGAGTGGAAGGCCAGGTGGCTACCACGACCAACTGGATGTCGTCGCGGTCAAGGATGGCCGTGTAGTCGGCGTAGGCATTCTGAGCAGCGTAGTCGCGCTGGCACTGCTCGCGGACCTCCTCTTTCCAGTCCACAACCGCTACCAAGTCGGTGCGTGGGTGATTGGCGACTGCCTCAACGTGAGTAATCCCCATCCCACCACAGCCGATGACAGCTGCTCCGTATCTGTGTCCTCCAGCCGAATTTGACATTAGCAATTCCCCTGGATTTGACGTAATAAGCTGATGCCGCGTGTGGGGCTCGCACGAGCCTGGTCTTCCCTATTCTCGGTCGCTCAGCCAACGCCTCGGGCATATCAGATATTTCCAATATCCTTTCTTGCTATATCTAACATCCTCTCTTCGCTGTACTAATTCTCTCCAACGCCGACCATTTGGCTATAACAACCAGAAATTAACTAGAAGATTCTTTGCTCACCAACAACAGCGCCCGGCGTCAATACTGCTCTCACGCACCGGAATAGTCCTTTCAGCAATGGTTTGCTTCCTTGCCGAGCTCAGGGCATTCTTGCCGTGGGAGGGGCATCCCACAAGAAGAATCGTCAACCAGCCGCCACCACCTCATTACAGCAGCGCGTCGGCGTTCTCGCAGACTTTGCGGTACGCCCAGGCATGCTCGTCAATGATCTGGGGCCGATAGTGCTTGAACCACGGGATAGTCATAGCCCGTTCAGCAATAGACTCGCTGACCGGCAGACTGCCCTTGGGCTGGCGGATATCCTCGTCAATAGTCGATATTCTGGTCGGCTTGCCCTCATTATATATGTCCAGATCCGTGAAGACCGGGTGCAGATGCAGCGGGAAGTTAGTCCCCGCCCAAGTGTTGACCCCTTCGGCCCGCAGTGCTTCGATGAAGCGGGAGATGGGTAGCCCCTCCAGCTCCTCAGGCCGATATGGGCATCGTGCTGCGTACCAGCCACCATTGTCGCTGCCCGAATCCTTGGGCGGGCGATGGGCCTTGATGCCGGGAACGTCCTCGAGCTGATCCCAGAAATAGTTCATCGCCTTCTGGATCTGCTCCAGACGCTCCGCATAATGTCGCAGCTGCACCCGGCCTAGCGCCGAGGAGAGTTGATGCATGCGGTGCTTTACCCCACCGAAGGGCAGCCTGGCAAACGGAGCAAGATCGGGATTATCTTCGATCTCGTTGTGGCGAGCATAATGACCCCAGGCGATGGCCCGCTCATATATTTCCTTATCATCCGTCAGCAGCATCCCACCTTCGCCGAACGGAAGAGACTTTCCTGTCATGCCGGACAGGGCCGCCACATGACCGATAGTGCCAATCAGTCGCCCCTTGTAATGCCCACCCTGAGCATGAGAAGCATCTTCAATGACCTTAACATCATGCTTTTCAGCAATCTCCATTATCGGATCCATATCACAGGGATAGCCGCAGTAATGTACCACCACGATAGCCTTGGTCCGGTCGTTTATGCGATGCTCAATGTCATCGGGATCGATGTCAAGTGTGTCGGGATGGATGTCGGCAAAATTGACCGTCGCACGCAGCGAAAAGGCTGGTAGTGCCGAGGCCCAGTAAGTGATACTCGGACAGATGATCTCATCCCCGTAGCCCACACCACACGCCCACATCGCCGCCTGCAAGGCAGCAGTGCCTGTATTATGCCCCAATGCGTATCTAACGCCGTGCCACTGAGCATACTCTCGCTCAAACTGCTTAGTGATGTCGGTGCCCGACATCTTACCGGCCCGCAGACACTCCAGGACGGCGGCTTCATCCTCTTCGGTGATGATGGGCCAATCGAAGATGTCACCAGGATCAGTCTGAATAGCCTTCGGTCCACCCAATAAGGCCAGTTGCTCTTCTGTAGCTGACATTCTTCTCACCTGTTGTCTCTTAGTAAATTTGATTGCAGAACCGAAACTCTCATCGGTCATTACAGAAGTCGAATCAGCGGTTATCTGAGGTGGCTGCACAGACCTTCCCCGTCAGCCGGCTGACGCTGATTGTTTGTCAGCCCCGCGGGCTGCCAACACTGCGCCCACGCGCCCAAAAAGTCCTTTCAGCAACTTCTTCTTTCTGCTTGGCTGCCATCTATAGCCCAACCGCTTGCCTGAGGCAGCCTCGCCAGCCACTTTGAAAATCTTTCAGTCTGGCCAAGATCAACGGTTCCAAGCTGGATTGCCTAGCCTAGTGCCCGTGGCACTACCATTCGCCGGAGTTGAGGGAAGGTCCTGCCTGGGTGGCTGCACAGATATACACTGTCCCATCGAGCGCATGCATATAGGGCTGGAGGCGACAGACACGAGACAGTTCTTGGGGAGTGAACTGTCTCCCAGGCACAGGCTTCCCAACCCAAACCAAGTATGTGCGGAGACCGGTATCCAGAGACTTTACAAACCGTGGTAACTCATCTACTGGTGTATTGGGGGACCCGAGGGCATACTTGCGTGGGCTCCATTGCGCGTTGATGCCGCCCAGAAGGTAGAGTACAGCAGGGTCATTGCTGTATACCTGTCCACGTAAGGAGGTCTGCAGCAACTTGCTGATCAGATCGGAAGTCCTCCATCGCTCCGTCGAATATCCACCTGCGCCCGAAGCCATGCGGGTCGTTATCATCATAGCTGTTCGGCGCAACGGCAGAAAAAGCCAGACTGCAAAA
>JALGTD010000194.1 GCA_029821515.1 Candidatus Zipacnadia bacterium
GCTGGTCGGCGGCGGTGTTCTGCGGGCTGGTTTACGGCTTCTCCGGTTATTTCGTCTCCAAGGTGTTGTTCATCACCGTGTTGGAAAGCGGCGCCTGGCTGCCGTTGATTCTATACTTCATAATTACCGGGCTGGAAAGCGCCGACTATCGCTACTTCCTGGGTGCTGCCCTGGCCCTGGCGCTGTCAATCTTAGGCGGCCATCCCCAGATTGTATTCTATGAACTGCTCACAGTCGCCATTCTGTTTATTGCTTACCTAATGGGAAGCCGGGGACGGCTGCTGCGAACGCGGCTTATCCGGCTCTTCGTCGCGGGCGTTGTGGTAGTTGGACTTGGTGTTGGTCTGGCGGCTGTTCAGTTGGTGCCCACCGCCGGCCTTGCCCGGTTTGCGCAGCGCCACGCCGAGCGAACGCCTGAAGACTTGCGCGCGCTGGGGATGACTGCCCGCAACCTGGCCTATTACGTCCATCCCACCATCCTTGGCTCCTATGCGGAGGATAACTACTTTGGCCACGACCACTACTACGAGGTATGCGGCTATGCGGGTGGCCTGACGCTGCTCCTCAGCCTGCTGATGCTATTCAGCCGCCAGTCTACCTGCAGGTACCGCTGGTTTTTTGTTTTCCTGATCTTCTTCGGCCTTTTTATGGCGCTGGCCAAATACAATCCCCTTTATGAAGTTCTGGCGGCAGTGCCCGGTTTCAAGTACTTCCGGGCGCCAGGGCGCTATCTACTCTTGACCACGCTGGGCCTGGCGGTGTTGGGCGGTGCCGGGTTGCAGTCACTGGCGGGCGCTTACAGCACCCAGCAGGCCAGAAAGCTTGTCGCTCTGTGTCTGGCGGTGCTTTTGGTAGGAGGCCTGATTATGCTGGGCTTGCGTCTCGGAGAGACGCAGGTCAAGCAAGGGCTAACCAGGTTGGTCCAGCAAGATTCTGCTAACGCAGGTGCATCGCAGACTCAAATAAAGCTGAAGGCGACTGAAAAGTACCAGTTTTTCGTCGAGCGGCTAAGCCTGGGCAATACTGACTGGCAGGCGCTGATGATCGGCACGGCGGCGGTCGCTATCGCTGCGGTGCTGCTGGCTATAGGTGCTGTAGACTATCGCATTGTCGCCACTGTGTGTCTTGCGGTACTGGGCTGGCAACTGCTGGCCTTTGGGATGCCGCACAACGGCACTACTCCAGTTAGCTATTTCGCTGACCCGCCGCAGACGGCTAAGATAATTAACGCTGATGCCAATCCCGGGCGCCAGTACACGGACCCACGGTTATACTCATTGGATTTCACACCACCAGATTACCGGGGATGGGTAAGCGGGGACTTGGCCCCGTATCTGGCAGGTCGCGAGATATTGCACGCCAATACTGCGGTGTTATATGATGTGACGGCGATTGAGGGCTACCGCTATGCGCTGCTGCCCCGACGCCAGTACGAGGTCTTTGAGAAGTATATCCCTGACGGACTGACCAGCAAGCCCGGTGGCGCTGCCCGGCCGCTTCAACTGCTGCGAATGCTCAATGTGGAGTATTTCATCAGTTTGCCGGATCTGGAGTCGGCGGAGCTTGAGATGGTCAGCTCCTGGCCGCGGTTTGCCCTATATCAGTTCAGGAAACCGATGCCGCTGGCCTGGCTGGCAAAGGGACTGACCTACTGCGCGAACCCGCAGGAATCCCGAGATTTCATTCTGGGCTATCATTTCCGGCCCTACTTCAGGACGGCAGTGGAAGCTTCGCGCTCAGATATGGTTTCGAGCCCTGACGAGGGCCGTATCACGAGCGTTGTTGAGCCACGAGGGCTGAGCGTGGAGGCGGAGGTCCCGCGGATTGTTGACGGCGAATGTGCTGCTTCTCCGCAGGACGAACAGAAGATAATCGTCGGTCCAGGCACGGCCCTGCTCGTGCTGTCAATGGCCTATAATCCCAACCTCATCGCTCGTGTGGACGGGAACATCGCACCGATATACCGCACCAACTATATGCTCTGTGGCGTGCCCGTCCCCCCGGGCAAGCATACCGTCACCGTCCGCTACGAATCGCAGCCGCTGCGCGGGGGGCTGATTATTTCGCTGCTTAGCGTACTAGTCGCGCTCGTTCTACTGGTATCGATGAATAGACGCAAGAGGAAACGGGACGCAGCCAGCGATGCCTAAAATATCCATTGTTTATCCGAT
Organism: Candidatus Zipacnadia bacterium; assembly: GCA_029821515.1. Lineage (GTDB taxonomy): Bacteria > Armatimonadota > Zipacnadia > Zipacnadales > Zipacnadaceae > JALGTD01. The sequence goes on from JALGTD010000194.1 coordinate 2,172, forward strand.
GTACAACGAAGAGGATAATATCCAGCGGGCGGTACAGATGGCCCAGCGGGAGCTGGGTTTAGCTGCCGCCGGCGATTATCAGATTGTGATTGTCAATGATGCCAGCACCGATCGTACCGGTGAGATGGCTCAGCAGTTGGCTGCCCGCGATCCTCGAATCAAAGTTGTCCACCACCTGCTCAACCGCAAGCTGGGCGGCAGCATCCGCACGGGCCTGGCCAATAGCACCGGGGACATTGTCATCTACATGGACGCTGACATTCCTTGCGATCTGGCTCACGTGCACGAAGCGCTTCCCAAGTTGGAGGAAGCTGACGTAGTTGTTGGTTACCGCACCAATCGTCGTGAGGGTGCGTTGCGCTGGATGTACACACGTACCTACAATTTCCTGGTGCGAATATTGCTGAATGTATCTGTGGAGGATGTGAATTGTCCTTTTAAGCTGTTCAAAAGGCCGGTAATTGAGGCGATGGACCTGCGTTCGGAGGGCTCGTTCATTGATGCCGAGATGCTGGCCGAGGCCCGACGACTGGGTTTTACTATTGAGCAGATTCCGGTCGAGTTCATCCCCCGCCAGGCGGGCGAGTCCACTCTGGCCCGTCCTGGTATTATAGTCAAGATAATACGGGAGTTCGTTCAGTATCTATTCCGTCATAAAGATACCGCTAAGGAGACTGAAGGATGACGACACGCATTCTGCTGTTGGTAAGCTGCACTATCATCACCCCTGTTGGCAACTTGCTACTGAAGTGGGGGATGAACCAGTGTGGCAGCATCACGGAAACGAACCTGGGCGTGGTGCAATATTACCTGGGTGTGCTATCCAAACCCCAAGTGCTGGTGGGGGCGGTTATCTACATCGTATCAGCCCTCTTGTGGCTGGCCGTTTTGGGGATGATGGACATCAGCGCGGCGTACCCGATATTTGTCAGCGGGGCCTTTCTGATCGTCACAGTGGCGGCCGTGTTGCTCTTTCAGGAGCACGTCAATCTCGTACGCATCCTGGGTATATTGGTCGTGGTGCTGGGTATCTTTCTGGTCTCGCAGTCGGCTCGCTGGTAGGCTCGGCCGGAGGGGTGCTTATCCGCCAAAATGCAGAATAGCAATGACCGTCACGGTATACAGGAGAACATTGATGAGCAGGGGTAAGTCAGTAAGCAACACCCGGTCGGGAGCTGCGCCCTGATTCTTTTGGTGAACCAGGTACAGGTAGCGGAATATGCCATAGAGCACAAAGGGTATGGTGTACATCAATCCGTTGGAGCCGACCTCCTGCACGGTCCGCTCGCTGATCGTGTACAGAGCATACGACATCACCGTTGACGCCGTGACTACTGCAATCATCTGGTCAAGTAGGTATGAGCTGTATTCCCCTAGAATGGGCCGATGCGCGACAGCGCCTTCCTCCAGACCGACCAACTCCTGACGGCGCTTGGACAGTACCAGAAACAACGCCAGTAGGATGGTACAGATCAACAGCCACGGCGATATAACCACGGGAATTGCCGTCGCGGCACGTATCCTGCTGCCACTGCCAATACGTCAATTATGACTATTTGCTTGAGCAGAAATATGTAAACCAGAGTAAGCAACAGGTAGCCAAGGGCAATATGACCGGTCGGAATGTTGATCAGATAGCATCCAACTACGCTACCGGGAGCAAATATAGCGGCAGCAACTGTGGCTACCGACACAGGCAGTGCCCCGGAGGCTATTGGGCGGTGGCGCTTGGTGGGATGTTCGCGATCTTCTTCGCGGTCTGCTATGTCGTTTATCAGGTAGATACTTCCGGAGATTAGGCAGAACAGCGCAAAGGTCAGCGTCACTGTCACTACCGCACCTACATCGTCAAAACGTCGGGCAAAGATAAGCGCAGCGAATACCAGCAGGTTCTTAGTCCACTGCTTGGGTCGCATCCCCCGCAGCAGGGCTACCAGTGGCAAGCGGGCTGGGCGCTGAACTGTCTCGTGTTGCACGATGCCTCCTTGGGTTTCAGACAGGCTCAATCAGGGCTGATCATCAACCGGGCGCAGCAGCGGGAACAGAATTACCTCCCGCAAGTTGGGCTGGTCGGTCAGCAGCATCACCAGCCGATCAATGCCCAGGCCCAGACCGCCGGTGGGCGGCATCCCGTACTCCAGGGCCTGTATGAACTCTTCGTCAAGCGGATGGGCTTCTTCGTCGCCAGCAGCACGAGCGGCTGCCTGAGCTTCGAAGCGCTGCCGCTGGTCCAGCGGGTCGTTAAGCTCGCTGAAGGCATTGCCCACCTCTTCGCCGCCGATGAATGGCTCAAAGCGTGCGGTAAGCTGCCGGTCATCCGCCTTGCGTTTAGCGAGTGGTGAAATCTCCACCGGGTAGTCGGTCATAAATGTTGGCTGGATGAGATTTGGTTGCACAAACCGGTCACACAGCTTCTCAATTATGTAGCCCAGGGGCTGGTCAGCCAACGTCTCCGGGTCGATACCGGCTTCGATAGCCTGTCGACGAGCTGCATCGGTGTCCTCCAGATCAGTCAACTCTACGCCGCTGTACTCACTGATAGCCTCCAATAGTTGGACCCGCCTCCAGGGGGGGCTGAGATCAATATCATTTCCCTGGTAGGTGAAGGTAAGACCCCCGTGCACTGCCTGGCACATCCCCCCCACCAGATTTTCTGTCAGCGTCATCATATCCTCATAGTCGGCGTAAGCCTGATAGGCTTCCAATATGGTGAATTCCGGATTGTGACGCGTGTCTATGCCCTCATTGCGAAAGACTCGACCGATCTCAAAGACCTTCTCGCAGCCACCAATGATTAGTCGTTTAAGATAGAGTTCCGGAGCGATGCGCATATATAACTGCATATCGAGCGCATTATGGTAGGTGGTGAAGGGCCGGGCCGCTGCGCCACCGTAGATTGGCTGCAGGACTGGCGTTTCCACCTCCAGGAAACCACGTTCGGTCAGATAGTCACGGGCTGCCTTGATTATGCGGCTGCGCGCCGTGAATATCTCTCTGACTTTATCGTTGGCCAGCAAGTCAAGGTAGCGCTGTCGGTAGCGCAACTCGGGGTTTTGCAGGCCATGAAACTTTTCGGGTAGCGGTTGCAGCGCCTTGGCCAGCAGCGTAAACTCCTTGCAGCGAATCGTCACTTCGCCGGTGCGGGTCTTGAATAGCTCTCCGCTGACACCAACTATATCGCCCAAATCCAGTCCACAGCAATGTTCGTACCGTTCTTCACCCAGCACATCTACTCGGGCGTGAATTTGAATGGTGCCATCCGCATCCTGCAAGTCGGCAAATGTGGACTTGCCATGGCTGCGGATCGCTATCAGCCGCCCGGCCACGGAGACCGGTTGCCCTTCAAGCTCTGCGAAATTCTCCTGCAGTTGCCTGCTGGAGTGCGTGCGCTGATATGAGTGGTGACCAAAAGGGTCCTGGCCCTTATGTTTGAGTTCCTGCAGTTTTTCCAGCCTGCGCTGGTATTGGTCGGAGGTCTCGGACATAATTGCTTCTCCTGCGGACTGCGTTGGTTCGACGTCTGCTACTTGCTGCGCTGAGTCAGGTCTCGTACTCGTTGAATCTGTTCCTGGCTCACTACGTGCTCGAACGAACGGAATCCCGCCAACTGAAAACCGTGTTTCTTAGCCAGCCGGCCGATCTCTCTGACTTTATCTGGCTGGAGTTTCTTGCCCAGTGAGAAATTCTCGCAGCGGTCCTCTAAAGCCAATATCATCGTCTCAGCCATGCAGGCATAGGCTGTCTGGGGAGGAAAGCCGAAGTCAAAGTTAAACTGGACTTTCCCGGGCACCTTCACCACTCCGCCTTCTATGACCAGCACGTCTTTTCGCTTGTTAGCCACCGCACGCGAGACGTCCCGCGGACGCGCCACATCGCATATAACTGCTCCGGGCTTCAGCATTTCAGGGTGGATGATGGCCTCCACCGCCGAGGTCACAGTAACTACCAAATCAGTGCGGGCCAACGCTTCTCCGATGTCTGTGGTGACATCGATTGCTTTATCGTGCTCTGCCAGTTCGGCAGCGACCTGCTCAAGTGGTTCATAGCGCCGGCCGGCCAGGACCAGTGAGCCTACTTGGGGAGCCAGCAAGTGCGCGCATACTCTGCCAATAGAGCCGCTGGCGCCCAGCACTGCAGCTTGGGCCTGACCTGGTTCTATACCCACCTGGCGGGCAGCCTCCAGCACCCCTTCCACAGCGGTGAAGACCGTATAGCTGTTTCCGGTGGTCACGGCAATATCCAGGGCTTCTGCCACTTCGGTGCCACCGTTTCCGACGACTGCAGTGAACGCGCCCAGCCCCACGATCTGTGCGCCCAACTGCTCGGCTCCACGCCCGGATTCAATGATCTTGGCTATGGCTTGCTGCGGGTTGGCGTTGACCAGTTGCTGGGCGGTCAGTGGGCAGCCCACAAACCATCCGGTAGTCTCAGCCCCGGTTGTTGAGCGGATTCCAGTAATCTCACTGACTTCCTGGGCCGAGGTTCTGGTCAGCAGCCATTCAATAAGACCTGCCGGTAACCACGCGGCCCACCGATATTTGCGGGCTATGTCGCGGGCAGTAAGCGGATGAATTATGAAAGCAAACTTAGTCACAGGGCGGCTCACCTTCATTGCGCGAGGAGGCTGGAAGCGGATTCAGTTC
>JALGTD010000011.1 GCA_029821515.1 Candidatus Zipacnadia bacterium
TTCTTCACCTCACCGTAGGACCAGGAGCGAATAACTTCTGGCGATGCCAATCCCACAGTTATCACTTCGAAGTCAGTACTATTTCCAGGCAACTATCTCGCCTCCGGGAATGGAATGTGTCAGATCAGTCCATCATCGGACAGTATTCGGCAGCTAGGACAGCCCCACCAAATCTTACCTGAGACTTCTCCCATCGCTGGTAAGGTCGATAACCTGGCCCTCTTCGTCCTCCACTCTTACGTCCAGCGCCAGGCTTTGCATCTCCCGCACCAGAATCTTGAATGACTCAGGAATTCCGGGTTCGTCGATATTTTCGTTTTTCACTATAGCCTCATAGGTCTCCACCCGGCCCTGCACGTCATCAGACTTTACAGTGAGCATCTCCTGCAATATGTGGGCAGCGCCGTAAGCCTCCAGCGCCCAGACCTCCATCTCCCCGAATCGCTGGCCACCCATCTGTGCCTTGCCACCCAGCGGCTGCTGGGTGATAAGCGAATACGGTCCGGTCGAACGGGCGTGAATCTTATCTTCAGCCAGATGGTGCAACTTCATCATATACATCGAGCCGACAGTCACCGGCTGGTTGAACGGCTCACCAGTCCGCCCGTCGTAAAGCACCGACCGACCGGTTTCGGGATCAAACTGTACTCGCTGCCAGGCTCGCTCGGTAGCAATATCGGTCAACAATTGCGCAGCTTGCTTCTCAGTCGCTTCTTCCCACGTATCCGAATCGACGGCCAACCACTCAGCTAAAGGTGCCAATTGCTCTTTGTTATACTGGCCCAACTGTTGGGTGATCTCCGCCTGTAGCTGCTCGATACTGTCAGACTTAAAGTTACCCAGGTCAATGACCAGCTCGAACCGGTTCAGTTCATAATGGGCATAATCGGCCAGCATATTGTAGCGCATCTGGTGCTGAACAGTGGCCAGGCCCTGCTTAATCTCCTCAGCAGAGTACCCGTTAAACACCGGGCAGACAAAATCCCGCCCCAGATGACTAGCAGCGTAGCCCAGATGCGTCTCGAAGACTTGACCAATATTCATACGCGACGGCACGCTGAGCGGATTCAGGCAAACATCTATCGGGATGCCGTCAGCAAGATAAGGCATATCCTCGGCCGGCAATATCTTGGAGATAACCCCCTTGTTGCCATGGCGCCCCGTCATTTTATCGCCGGTCATAACCTTGCGACGCTGAGCGACGAACACCTGAACCATCTGGTTGACACCGGGCTTGAGCTGGTCAGGCGACAGCTTCTTCAAGCCACCACCACAGCGGGGGCACTCCAAATGATCAGGTTTCATGCCAAAGCCATAGTCAGCTTCGCACTTCCGGCACTGGTACCGGTAGCGGGAGAATACCCGTATGCCGATGACTATTCCGCCTTCACCGTGCGGCACACGCAGGGAGACATCGCGCATCTCCTCGGCCTTCTTGCCGAAGATGGCAATAACTAGCTTCTCCTCCGCCGTCAATTCTGACTGCCCCTTGGGCGCAACTTTGCCGACGATAATGTCGCCAGTGCGGATCTCAGCACCCATCCGCACTATCCCAGTTTCGTCCAGATTCTTCAAAGCATCATCACCGACGTTTGGGATATCGGGGGTAATCTCTTCGGCACCCAGTTTCGTGTCACGGGCCTCACACTCGTAACGCTCGATATGGATTGAGGTCAGCACATCATCGCGAACCAGTCGCTCACTGACGAGGATGGCATCCTCGTAGTTGTAACCCTCAAAGGGCATAAAGGCAACGGTGAGGTTTCTACCCAGAGCCAACTCGCCTCTGTCCGTAGAAGCGCCATCAGCCAGAATCTGCCCCGCCTTGACCTGTTCTCCTTCACTGACAACCGGACGTTGGTTAATACAGGTACCCATATTGGTTCGCACGAACTTCTGCAGAGGGAGGTGCTCTTCACTGTCGTCGGCATATTCTATTGTTATCTGTTCACTGTCGACCTGCCGGACAGTACCGTCGTGCTGGACAACTAACACAGCGCCCGAGTCGTGGGCCGCGATGCTCTCGATGCCGGTTTTAATCAAAGGAGCTTCCGCACCCAGCAGGGGTACGGCCTGCCGCTGCATATTCGAGCCAGCCAAAGCTCGCACTGCATCGTCGTTTTCTAAGAAGGGAATCAGCGCAGTGGCTACCGAGAATATCTGGCAAGCCGACACATCGCGGTAATCCACTTCTTTGGCAGACACCTGCGGGAAGCTTTCTCCGTGCCGGACGACGATTTCGTCGTGGATAAACTTGCCGTCCTCATCAACCGGTTCGGCACTGGTAGCGATATAATATTGTTCTTCCTCGGCTGCATCCAGATACTCAACCTTCTCGGTCACCCGGCTATTTTCCACTTTGTAGTACGGAGCCTCAATAAAACCCATATCATTGACTCGCGCATGCAACGCCAGATAACCGATCAATCCCACATTAGGACCTTCCGGGGTTTGGATGGGGCAGATCCGCCCATAATGCGAGTGGTGGACATCGCGCACCTCCAGCTTGGCACTCTGCTTCGAGAGCCCGCCGGGCCCCAGCGCCGACAGTCGTCGCTTGTGGGCCAACTCCGCCAGGGGATTGATCTGGTCCATAAACTGAGAGAGCTGCCCACTGCCAAAGAAGCTGTTTATGGCAGCCGTGATCGGCTTGATGCTGATCACCGACGCGGGGACCATTTCCTCGGGGTCCTGGCTGGTCATCCGCTCCCGCGCCACGCGTTCCATCCGGAAAAAGCCGGTGCGTAGTTGTGTTTGAAGCTGCTCGCCTACTGCTCGTACGCGTTTGTTTTGCAGATGATCAATGTCATCGACTTGACCCCCGCCACGGGCCAGTCCAGTGATGTAGTCCAGTATTCCCAATAGGTCTGTGCGAGTTAGATGACGGACACTCTCATCGACCTGGCATGCTATCTTCTGGTTAATCTTGTAGCGACCTACTCGGCTCAGGTCGTATCGCTTAATATCAAAGAAATACGAACTAATAAGCGATTCCGCGCTCTCAATAGTAGGAGGGTCGCCGGGATGCATCTTGCGATATACATCCAGTAGTCCTTCTTCAGCAGAGTGAGCGTCGTCGTCTTCCAGCGTCTCGTATATCTCGTAGGGCACCGCGAGTACGCGCACTTGCTTACGGCCCATCTCCTGGAGCCTATTGGCGATACTCTCGCTGATGTACCCATACTGGCTAACCACGATGTTGCCGGCACTGTCAGTTATCTCGTCAAGAGCGTAGTAAGCGTTGTATGCCTCCAGTCCGGGTATCCCAATCTCTTCACGTTGGATAAAGCCGTCAATCAGTTCCTTAACAGCTACCCGATGGTGCTCGCCAAAATATTCCAGCACTTCAGCGTCAGTGCCCGTCGGGGGAAGATCGGAGTCTTCAGGGCTTCCAAACCAGTCCAGTGCTCGCAGTAAAGTGGTCACGGCAAACTTGCGGGTCTGTCCGATCTTAACGCTTATTGATCCGCTGCTGGCCTGACTAATCTCCACCCAGGCTCCCTCAGCCGGGATTATCTGGGCAGAATATAAGATCCGACCGGCCGAATCAATACTGTCACGGAAGTAAACACTGGGGGAACGCGCCAACTGGCTGATCACTACCCGTTCGGCACCGTTGATCAGGAAGGTACCATCGGGTGTCATCTTAGCAAGCTCGCCCATGTACAACTCAGTTTCCTTGATCTCACCGGTCTCGCGATTGACCAGACGCACCTTCGCGTAGAAAGGCTGCTCGTAGGTAATATCAGCCTCGCGGCATTCCTGTAAAGTGCGTTTTGGTTCATCTAGCCGGTAGTCAAGAAACTCCAGGGCCAAGATCCCCGTGTAGTCATCAATGGGGCTGAAGTTGCGGAACAGCTCACAAAGCCCCTCCTCAACAAACCACCGGTAAGACTCAGTTTGGACTTCAATCAAATTGGGCAGCAGCTTTAGATCATCCGGATTCTGCTGGCGAAACGGCAGGGTTACGAGTTGCTCCATAACGATAGCAGACTCCTTACCAAGGCGAAGCAGTGCTGTGGGGCATAATGGTGTCGACACCAGCACAGGCTGGCGCGGCCTCGCACAGAGTGCCCGCTTGCACGATCAACATTGGGGTATTAAGTGAGGCATACAGTTAGAGCCTACGTCATACAACACGTCACACGTCAGGTGTGCTGTGCACTGGGAATAGGTGTGTGTGGTTTGTAGAATAGCTTATAGTATAATACTTTTCCCAGTGCTTGTCAAGGCTTGCGAGCAATATTACTTGCAGTCCGCCCACCCGTGGCAGCCAACAGTCGTATCTCAAGCTTGACAAGTTGGTAGAATCGTGATACTCTGCGGACGAATTTATCAACCGCATATCTGTATATCTGCGTCAATCCGGCTGCAGCACCACTACACAGGTGAACCCAGTTGGAAACGAGCCAGCCCCAGAGGACATTTGATGCGCGCGACTATCTGCGCATAATGCAGAAGCGCAAGTGGTTCATCTTGATTGTCGCCCTGACGGCAATGGTCAGTGGCGGTATTTATGCCCAAGTTTACCCCAAGCGCTTTCGGGCCACTGCCTGGGTAGTAGTCTACCCTGAGCCGCAGAGTTTCTTCTGGGGCCCTGGTCAACGGCCCCGCGAGCAAGGTCGCCAGATGTCTCTGGAGACTCAGGCAGCCTTGGCAGGAAGCAATGAAGTAGCCGCCCTTGCTGCTACGCGCTTGCAAGCCCGCTCAGCGCAACAAGTTATCGCTGATCCTGCCGACATCGCCGGCAGTATCTCCGCGCGGGCCATACCTCCGGATCGTATACGCATTCAAGCTACCCATCAAAGCCGACTCTATGCCATCAGTTTTGCCAATCAAACTGCACAGAGTTTCGTAGAACTCAGCACCGAATATCGCCGTAAAGAAGACTCCGCTGCCGTCCAGTTCCTTGAGAAACAGTTGGTAAGCACTGAGGGTGAACTGCAGAAGGCCCTCGACGATAAGCAGACCAAGCAGAAGCAGTGGGGTATTGTCAGTCCCGACGCCAGCCAGGCAGCCGCCGGCACCCTTTACAACTACCAGACGGCGCTCGAGCAAGCTCAAATGGAGCTATCTATCACCGAATCGCACATCGCGTCACTGCAAGAGCAACTTGCCGAACTGTACGAATCTCCGGTCTCGGAGCAACCCATAGCCAATTCTTACCGAGACAGCCTGGAAGCACAGTTGGAGACCGCCAGAATAACACTTGCCCAACTACGTACCCGCTACATTGACAATTATCCGGCCGTCCAGCAGGTCCAACTGCAGGTTGAGGAACTCAGCAAGCAGATCTCTGAAGAGCCAGCGTTCATCCGCCACAAACAAGTAGTGAACGAAGCTCGCCTTGCTGAGCTGTCTGAACAGATTAGAACAAGCAAAACGCAGGCCGCCACTCTCCACGCCCGCATAAGTGTCCTGCAGAACTTGATAAGCAAGACCCAAGCAACAGCGATAAACTTGTTGGAAAAACAGAACCTTCTGGCGCGAGATGCATACGAGGTAGGGCTATATCAACAGACTTATGAAGCCTTACTCCAGGAGTTGCAAGACCGTCGGCTCCAGAAGGCTGCTAAGCAGGGTACGGCTGACGTCCTGGATCATGCTCTCCGGGCGACGCCGATGGAAGTAAATGTGTGGCGCAGCATATTGTTCACCGGAATGCTGGGCCTAGTGGGCGGAATAGCTTTTGCCCTGCTAATGGAAATGCTAGACACCGCCATCTACACCCCCGACGATATTCTCTACGACACTGAGGTGGACTTCCTCGGCGTTATTCCCCTGGCTGAAAGTGAACAGGCACAACTAGTGACACTTGCCGCCCCCCGCAGTCCACCGACGGAGGCCTATCGCACCCTGCGCTCTAACATAAACTTTGCCATCCTGGATAGGCCTGCACAGAAGTTCCTGATAACCAGCGCAGGTAGCGGCGAAGGCAAGAGCGTCGTGACTGCCAACCTGGGGCTAGTCTTTGCTCAGGCTGGCGAGTCAGTCATAGTGGTTGACAGCGACCTGCGACGGCCCAATCTTTATCGACTGTTTACGCTGGACAGCACCCCGGGGTTGACCAGCGTGCTAATGGGCGAAACTGCCATAGAGGACGCCCTGCAAGAGACGGAAGTGGAGAACCTGCGCGTACTGACCAGTGGTCCGTTGCCGCCCAATCCCGCGGAACTGTTGGATTCAAGCCACATGGATGATTTCATTGAAGACGTCGTCAACTATGCTGATATCGTCTTGTTTGACTCCCCGCCAGCTATCATGCTGGCCGACGCTATAATTCTATCTGCCAAACTCGACACTACCATCCTGGTAGTTGAGTCTGGTCAGGTCACTCGCGAGGCACTCAGCGAAACAGTCAGGCTGATTAACCGTGCTCACGGCGATATCCTGGGCGTGATACTTAACAAGATGGATATCAGCCGCAGTGGCTATTACTACTACTATTACTACTATTACTACGACTACACCCGACCGACGCCGGAAGAAGCGGCTATTGCAGAGCGTGCGCAAGCTGACCAGCCGCCACTTACATCCCCGTTCCAATCTCCCGAGTCTGACTAGCCTAGTCACTTTAGCGGTTCAACTACGCAACAGCAGGCTCACTACAAGAGTGGTATGAGCACCATTGTTGGTCCCCACCGATATGCCCCGCCGGTTCTATGGCTCAACATCCTTGCCCGTGGCATCGTCGGCCTGGGCTGTCTGCGAGGTCCCATTTGTACCCAACAGACAGGCGACCATATCTATCGCAGAGCCGACGGCGTTGTGCACTACTTCATATCCACGGGTCAGATTGCGGTGCACCAATTGTGACAAACGAGTGGGGACTGGCGGAGCCGATGGCTGGTCAGGTCGGCAAATTATCAGGCGCTCATCTTTCTTCACCGCCCCCAGTTCGCTGCGCGCGGCTAGTTCCTGACCGTCTTCGGTCCCCAGGTATGTGACAACCTCCGCCAGTTGCTCATTCTCCTTCGCCAGGCGCTGATGTTCGCTGCGTAGACACAGCAATTCACCGGAGAGGTGTACTGCACGGTAAATGGGGGTAAGAAATCGGCCCTGGGTAGCCACCAGTAGCGCCACCAGCGCCACCACTAACAGTACGCGATACGGCGAGCGCAGGTGAATACGGTGCAACACACTGCCCTGTGGCTGGGGCCATTTGTCAGCCAAGTCGGCTTCTCCGTTGCTGCAAAGTAAGCTGCGATAGATGCGGTGAACAGGACTTGTCCGCCTGATATGGTAACGATTTTGTACAAGTGTGTCAACCGTAACCAGCCGGGCACGGACCCAAATTCACAAGCAGAAGGCATCCCCGACAGGCAGCCGTCGTTGCTACTCCCAGCGGCGTCGGCCGATACCTCTGCCTTACAAATCGATGCCGAGGTCGGCCAGGATCTTGTTAATCTTCTCCAGACAGATGCGGCTGGCGGTCTCGGCGCCGGCCGAAAAGGCTGCGCCGCCTGGCTGGTTGAGCAGAGCGGAGTCCAACTCAGTGTCAGGCCGCCAGTGTGTCTCCAGCGAGCAGGCCCCCTGATAATCCATATCCAGGAGGGCCTGGAATTGCCCGGGGTAGTCAATGTAGCCACCATCGCCGACCGGCACGCACCGCGCGCTCTCTGGAGCTTCAGTATCCTTGACTGCGTCCTTGATATGGACGTGGACGACCCACGGCTTCATCCGCCGCCAGGCGTCGGGGAAGGGCCGCTCGCCTTCTTCAGCAAAGACTTCGTTGGCCGGATCCCAGATGGCCCGCAAGCGCGGATGGTTTACTGCCTCGTAGAGCTGCACGGCTTCGCGGGCGGTGGCAATATGAGTGGAGGCTTCGTTTTCGATGCCCAGGTAGACATCTTCCTGCTCGCATATCGCCAGGGGCTCTTCAAAAGAGTCAATAAGCTGCTGCCAGACGCTACTGGCCGGTCCGGTCTTCCAGAAGGTGAAGCCGCGGATGATCTGGCAGTCCCACATATGAGCCATCTCGCAGAAGCGCCTCAGATACTGCAGATGAGTGTCGTACTGCTGCTCATCACCCAGGTCACACTTGAAGAACGGTGCCGCAATGGAGCAGATCGTCATGCCGGCGTCATCGGCAATCTGCTTGATACGCCGGCACTCCTCATCACTCAACTCCTGGGGCGGCTTATCCCACACCGAGCGCGGCTCCAGGGCAGTGACGCCGTATTCAGCACCTACCTCGACGACCCGTTCAAAGTCCTGCGAGATCTCATCGGTGATTACACTCAGCTCAAACATCTATTCTTCACCACCAGATTATCTGAGATTGTGTACGCTCCCATAATTCGCTGGCATCAGGCGACATTCCTCCAAGGCTACGAGGCGAGATGGCCTCAAAAGCTCACCCGCCCGATTTTGAGACGAGAATGACGCTGCATATTATGCATCATCACGCCCACTGCGATGGAGCGCAGTCGGGCCTCGGCACTGTCGGCCCGCGAGGTCAGCACTACGGGCGCCTGAGCACCGATCAATACGCCCGCGCTCTTCCGGCTACACAGAAAGCTAAAGGTCTTGACCAGTATATTGCCTGCCTCAATATCAGGAACTAGCAGAATGTCGCACCGGCCAGCCACCTCGCCAGGAATTGCCTTGATCTGGGCGGCGGCCACAGAGATGGCATTGTCCATGGCAAAAGGACCATCCACCATGCATCGGGGAAACTGATGGCGACGAGCCATAGCACCCAGTGCCGCAGCATCGAGTGTGGCAGGCATATTGGGGTTGACCACCTCCACCGCCGCCAGTACGCCGACCTTCGGGCAGGGGTTGTCCAGCAAGTGGGCCAGATAGACGGCATTCATTACAATAGCCGCCTTCATCTCCAGGTCGGGAGCGATATTCATCGCTCCATCGGTAACTATCAGTAGCCTTTGCTGGTCGGGATCCTCCAGCAAGAAGGCATGGCTCATTATCGAGCCAGTACGCAAGCCCGTCTGTTTGTCCAGCACCGCCCGCAGGAAGTCATCGGTATGAATATAACCCTTCATCAACAAGTCGGCGCGGTGTTCATGGACAGCCTGAGTTGCCTGGTGGGCTGCCGACAGATCATCGGGCGCGTCTATAATTCCAACCCCATCCAAGTCCATATCAATTTCGTCGGCAACCCGTTCAATCTTGTCCTGGTCACCAACCAAAAGCCCTGTGGCAATGCCCATCTGCTGGGCCTGTTTTATCGACTCCAGTACTTCCGGCTGGCACGCGGCGGCAACAGCCACCTGGCGAGTCGGCTCGCTCTTAACCTGTTCAAAAACCTCATCAAAACTGGTGATCATTAGCTCACTCCTTATGTTTGTTATCGGCAATCTCACGCAAACGCTGAGCAACTGCCTGGACCGCTTCCAGGGGCGTTGAGGCCCCGGCGGTGATGCCCACGGTCACGACCCCATTCAGCCACTGCGGATCGAGCTCTGCCGCGGTCTCAATGTGGTGGGTAGCAGTCCCGGTAGCTCGACAGATTTGAGCCAGACGTCGAGTATTGGCGCTGTGGTACCCGCCTACTACTATCATCAAGTCAACCTGACGAGCTTTGGCCACGGAGGCCTGCTGGCGGGTGGTAGTAGCCTCACAGATAGTGTTGGCCACGATCAGTTCTTCAACCTGGGGCAGTAGCGCCACGACCAGTGCTTCCAGACTATCACGCGGCTGAGTGGTCTGAGCAACCACGGCGACATTGGCATCAAGCGACAGTTTCTTCAGATCCTGGGAGCCTTCTACGATGATTGCCTGACCCTGGCTGTGTTCAACGATGGCCCTGGGTTCAGGATGTTCCGCTTCTCCCAGCACCAGAACCTGGTAACCCATTTCAGTGAACTGCCGCGCCTTGCGCTGAACTCGATCAACAAAAGGACAGGTGGCATCAATTATCCGCATATTCCGAGCCTCGGCCTGCTGGTAGACTTCGGGACCCGCCCCATGGGCGCGAATCATCAGCGGGGCACCATCGGGTACCTCGTTAAGGTCGTCAGCGACCGTCAGACCGGCTTCGGCCAACTCCTCTATTACCTGGCGATTGTGGATAAGCGGACCCAGCGAGTAGACTCTGTTATGCTCACAGGTCGCCTCGTTGGCCATCTTTATAGCCCGGCGCACCCCAAAGCAAAAACCACATTCTTCCACTATACTAACTTCCATCTGGTCTGCCTCGCTGTAGTAGTCGTCTACCGTAGGAGAGTGGCGGTACTTAGGCCCAGCGGTCGAGCACCAGCTTCACCAGGCCTCGCCAGAACCGATGATTGTTTGGCAACATATCAGTTAGCTCCGCTGCTTGTTCAGCTAGATCCCGGGCGTACTGATGGGCTCCCTCTACTCCCACCAGCGCGGGATAAGTCTGCTTGCCGGCTTGCTTATCGACTCCTACCGGCTTGCCGAGTGTCTCGGCACTACTGCTGACATCCAGAATGTCATCGGTGACCTGAAACAGCAGGCCCAGGGTCCGACAGTAGCTACCAATTGCCTTGATAGATTCGTCGCTGGCCTCGGCCAGAATTGCTCCTGCGCGTCCGGCTCCCTCAAACAGTTTCGCTGTCTTGTTCAAGTGGATGTACTCAAGCAACTCACGGTTCGTTCCAACCGTCTCACCGTGAATGTCGGCAAGTTCACCGCCGATGACCCCAGTTGCGCCGGCATAGGTCCCGAACTCCGCAATCACCTGGACGACAACGCGCGCCGACACTCCGTCGTTGTGCGCCTGTGCGGCCAGCGCATCGTAGGCAGCAATTATCAGGGCATCGCCGGCCAGGATGGCAGTAGCCTCGTCAAAAGCCACATGGCACGACGGACGAGCCCGGCGCAGCGAACTATCATCTATGGCAGGCAGGTCGTCGTGGATAAGCGTAGCTGTGTGCAGCAACTCAAAGCCGCAGGCAGTAGGCATAGCTATATCGGCCGGCAAGCCGAAACTCTGGGCAGACTGTAGGACAATCAGGGGCCGGATGCGCTTGCCCCCCAGCAGGCTGTAGCACATCGCCTCGCTCACCTGCTGGGCAGGCTGGCCCACCTCAGGAAGAAACCGCGGCAGGTGTTCGTCCACCCGCTGGGCAGTTTCGTTCAGCAGCCGCTTGACCAGAGCTACACTATCATCACTGATGGAAGCAATCTTCGGATGCATAATCACCGCTACCGGCGCTCAGTTGGAGAGACCACTGCCCACGCCAGCTGTTTTGTTACCCTTTGGGGAAGCAGGTAGAAGGCAATTGGGACTAGTCAGAGCTTTCGCTGCTGTTCTCCCCTATTCCCACCAGGACCCTTTTCGCCTGAGGCTCTTCCAGGATAATGCCTCTAATGGGCTCGCGCTGGATAACCCTATCGTTTTCGTAAACGACTTTGTCCCAAACCTTCTTTTTGCCAGGCTTGCCCTCGCGGGCGATCTCCCTTTCCCCTTTGGGAAGGGTGGGGGTGTAGATCTCCTGGGTCTCCGGAGGTAACTGCTTAATTCTGGTCTCTTCTTTGACCGTAACCACTGTTAAGGGAGCAGTGGCTGCGGAAACTTTCAGCTTATCACCCGGGTACAGGATACGGCTGGCCACACCCGGATTGAGCTCTTTCAACCTGAATAGAGACATACCGTGGTTGTGGGCAATTTTGGCCGGCCAGTCGCCCGCCTTGACCACGTAGGTTTTAGCAGTGGTGCCGCTTGTGGTGAGTTGCTTGACGGCAGTACCCACATCAGTGAGGATTTCATCAGCCGGCCGTGAGACCTGGGCGATGCGAACATCCTGGCGGAACTTGGGTGGCTCTAGCAGCACGGTCTCTTCCTCGCCGGCATACTTACGCTTCACTTCATCCAGCACGCGCCTCGCTAGCTCCTCCGTAGCTATCACCACAGCCTCCCGACCATTGACCTCAATGGCGGCAGCACTCACCAACACCGAAAGCTGGGGCCGAAGTAGCTTGATCGCCTCAGGTACCGATAGAACCTCCCTGTCGCCGATGGGCCAGGAGGCGTCTTCCCACTGCTCGGCAAACGAGGCCTGCCCGGGCCGATCCTGCTTACCCTCCTTAAGCAGCCGGGAACGGACCTGGTCAGCAGCTTTCTTACTCGCCACCAACACAGCAATATTGTCATTAATCTTGATCGTCCGAGCAAAGCGGCCCCGCCCCGCTAAAAGGACGGCAGTGAGAATAACAATCAATATGACTGCGAGCAGCAGGGCTGCCCGATATGTCCGTAGGGCCGCCTGCATTCGTCGGTAGCGCCGATCAGTGCAGTCTTGTTGTCTCATAAGCACTGCTCCCCGTATCCCAGATCGAAAGCACTTAGCTCATTGCCTCAGTCTCCGGCTATGGGCATAGCAGTTCGCCACATGCCGTCCTACCCAGCAAGCTTTTTCTCCAGTATCTCCACTGTCTGATCGACCATACTGTCATGCCACTGTCGAGCCGTCAGCGGGCCATCCAGATCAAAGCCCGGCAACTGAATATCCGGCTTAATACCGCGTTTGCCATCTTCGCCAGTTTTGCTTAGATCCCGCTTATTTGGCGTAAGATAAACAGCAGTTGACAGAGCCAATGCCGAGCCATCGTCCAGCGGGATAAGAGTCTGGACCTTGGCCTTGCCAAAGGTATTTTGTCCAACAACTGTCGCGCGATCCAAATCCTGCAGCGCGCCTGTAACAATCTCTGAGGCACTGGCGCTACCACCAGTCACCAGCACAGCCACCGGCATGTCGGCGGGCACAATCTCCTGATCAGCAAGGGCATTCAGCGGCTGCAACGGCTGGCCGCGCTCGCGGACGTAGACCACCGGCCCATCATCATAGAACAGACTGGTCACCGAGATGGCCTGATCCAGCAGCCCACCTCCATTATCACTCAGATCCAGCAGAAGGCCCTCAATATTTTCTGCCAGCAGCTCATCAATGGCTTCGCGTAGTTGTGCTTCAGCCTGCTTATTGAAAGTGTGCAGCCATACGTATCCGATCTTGTCATCAATCACTTTATGCTCCGGCGGCGGC
The DNA here is from genome assembly GCA_029821515.1 of Candidatus Zipacnadia bacterium. Lineage (GTDB taxonomy): Bacteria > Armatimonadota > Zipacnadia > Zipacnadales > Zipacnadaceae > JALGTD01. The sequence continues at coordinate 12,972 of JALGTD010000011.1, forward strand.
AGAGTCACTTGCCGACGCGAGACTGAAACTATAACCGGCTCCGTGCGCCCCTCGCGACGGAGAGTAAGAGTGACTTGTGTACCCTCGGGCCCACGAATCAACTCAGCAACCGCGCTGACGTGCTTGCCTTCCACTGACTCGCCGTCTACAGCCAGCACTACATCGCCAGGGCGAATGTCAGCTTCCGAGGCTGGCCCGCCCGGGATTATCGAAGGAATGAAAACCTCTGTTTCTCCCGCATCACCGATGGTGCGTTCGTCCAGGTAGGCGCCGATCCCCTCAAATTGGCCGGAAGCCTCGGTCTTGAACTCTTCATATTGCTCAGGGGTCATAAAGCGGCTGTAGGGATCTCCCAGAGCTGCGACCATCCCCCGAATTGCCCCATAGGTCAGCTTGGCAGGATCATCCACGGGATGGACAAAGTCGTTGAGGATCTTCTCGCGCACTTGCCAGAAAGTAGCCAGTGGCTGCAGATCGGTCCGCACTGTTATGCCTTCGCCCTGTTCCACTACTCCGGGGACAATCTGGGCTACCCGACCTACCAGACTCAGCAGCGGTTCAGTAGCTGCGGAATATCTGATACCAATTCCGGCGACAAACGAACCTGCCACGAGTACAACAATCAGTACTATCACCCAGACTCGCACCGGAAAAGAACTTCTGTTCATAACTTTCCACTAGCCTCCAATTAGCCTAGAACTTCATTGGATTGATGGATTTGCCGTATTTGCGCAGTCCAAAATGCAGATGCGGGCCGGTGGACCATCCGGTGCTGCCCACATAGCCAATGACCTGGCCGCGACTGACCGTCTGCCCCTTTTTGACCGCAAAACGCGAGCAGTGTGCGTACATCGTGGAGATGCCGCTGCCGTGGTCAACCAGTATCGTCCTACCGTAGGCATTTTGCCAGCCCACAAAAACCACCAGGCCCCTGTCAGCCACATGGATGGGCGTGCCAGTAGGACAGGCCAGATCCACCCCATCGTGGAAACGCCGCGTATGCAAAATCGGATGGATGCGCCATCCATAACGACTGGATATCCGATAGCTGCCCCAGATC
>JALGTD010000195.1 GCA_029821515.1 Candidatus Zipacnadia bacterium
CATCAGGCAGCCCTGGCGGATGGCCGGGGTATACCTGGATCGTCAGGGGCTACTGGACGCCGACATTGAGTTTTGCCGGACGCTGGACACAGATAGCTGGCGCGTGCTGAAGCAAATGATTGAAAAAGATATAAACTGTCCGCTGGCCTCCAGTGCCGGGCGGCTGTTTTCGGCAGTTTCAGCGCTCGTGGGACTGTGCCGGGTGGAGGCTTACGAGAGCCAGTCGGCCATAATGCTGGAAGCGGCCGCCAGCGAATCTGTAGGGCGGGCACCTGTGGCCCGCCACATATCACCAGAAACAAAACGACATCGGCGCGGTACAGACCCGCGCCCTACAGAGATGACCGCCGAAGGGGCCTACAGCTACGAAATCGTGCAAGACAATGATGTGCTAATTATGCAGCCCGGCCCGATGTTCCGTGAAATCGTCGAAGACTTGCAGGCAGGTACTGCGATAGGCCAGATTTCGACTCGCTTCCACAATAGCTTCGTCCAGATGCTGGCTGACACAGTCCAGCAAGTGGCTGGCGAGACCAATATCGGCCAGGTGGCGCTGTCCGGTGGCACTTTCCAGAATGAGCTGGTGCTGACGGGGTTGCACCAGGAGATTACTGAAGCAGGCTTTGAAGTGCTTATTCACAAAGAAACACCGCCCAACGACGGTGGCCTGGCGCTGGGGCAGGCCGTAGTCGCCGCAGCAAGGAACAGATAGCTATGTGTGTCGCACTGCCATGCAAATTGATCGCAATAGATGGCAACCGGGGCATCGCCGAGATTGGTGGCAGCCAGGTGAAGACGCGCCTGGATATGCTGCCCGATGCCCAGCTCGGGGACTATGTACTGGTGCACGCCGGCTTTGCCATCGAGAAGGTAGATGAAGAAGAAGCGCACAACGCTGGAGATGCTGGACGAGATTGGCTGGTGGGAGAGCTTCGGACAGGGATGAAGTACGTAGAGGAGTTCCACAATCCGGAGAAGGCAAAGCGGCTGGCCGAGCAGATCCGTCAAGCTGTTGACCAACCCCTGGCATTTATGGAGGTCTGTGGCACCCACTCGCACGTCATTGCCCGCTATGGGCTGACCCAGATGCTGCCCGCGCAGCTCACACTAATCTCGGGGCCGGGATGTCCGGTATGCGTGACCCCGCCGGAGGTAATTGACGCCGCCATTCAGCTTGCCCGCCAGGGCATCTGGCTGGCCGTCTTTGGCGATATGATGCAGGTGCCCGGCAGCGACGGGAGCCTGAGCGACGCGAAGGCCACAGGCGCTCGGGTGCGCATAGTATATTCGCCAATACAGGCGGTCGAGTGGGCTCAGGAAAATCCTGACGAGGAAATCGTTTTTATGGGCGTGGGATTCGAGACTACCGCGCCCAGCGTAGCCATCTGCATCAGTGAGGCCAACCAGCTCGAGTTGACCAATTTCAGCGTACTCGTTGCTCACAAGCTCATTCCGCCGGCGATGGAAGCACTCATCGGCCAGCCCGACGTGCAGATTGACGGCTTCCTGTGTCCGGGCCACGTCAGCGCTATCATTGGCTCATATCCTTACCAGCCCCTGGCCGACCGGGGTATCCCCTGCGTGGTGGCCGGTTTCGAACCGCTGGACGTGCTGCAGTCGGTCTATATGCTGGCGCGAATGTGCCGCGAGAATAACCCGCAGGTGCTCATCCAATACGACCGCGTGGTAAAACCTGAGGGCAACCGCGTCGCGTTGATCAAAATGAATCAGGTTTTCGAGGTCACCAACACGCGCTGGCGCGGACTGGGCGAGATTCCCGCCAGCGGCTTGCGTATCCGCGATGAATACAGCCAGTTTGACACACAGAAGCGCTTCTCTCTAAAACTGAAGCCGGTGCCCGAGCCGCCTGGCTGCGACTGTGGGGCAGTCCTGCGGGGCGCAGTTCACCCGACTGAATGCGCTCTGTTTGGGACTACCTGCCGGCCGGATCATCCGATCGGCCCGTGCATGGTCTCCTCCGAGGGAGCCTGCGCCGCCGTCTATCGTTATCAGATTACCACTACCACGCCGTCGTCACCAACTTAGTCAACCCGGAAAGCCTATTGGAGATATCCATTAGCTTATGAAGAAGCCCAAACTTATCACCCGTAGCCATGGCGCCGGGGGGCTGCTCTCCCAGCAGCTTATCGCCCAGCAGTTCGCCCCACTGCTCAAGCGTGCCGGCCAGGCCCTCAACGATGCTGCTGTTATAACCATCGGTGACACAAAGGTGGCTTTCTCCACCGACTCATTTACTGTCTCACCTTTGTTCTTCCCGGGCGGCGACATCGGCAGCCTGGCGATTCACGGCACCGTCAACGATGTGGCGATGATGGGCGGGCTTCCCGAGTTCATCTCGCTGGCGTTTGTCATCGAAGAAGGCTTCTCAGCACAGGCTCTACACCGCATAACTCAATCGGTCGCAGAAGCCGCCGACCGCTGCAGCGTGGCCGTGGTCACCGGCGACACCAAAGTGGTTGAACGGGGCGCTGCCGATGGCTTGTTCATCAATACCTCCGGACTGGGAGTAGTCCCAGCCCAGATAAACATTGACCCCAGGCAAGTGGCAGTCGGCGATGTGCTGCTCATTAACGGAACCATCGCTGACCACGGCGTGGCGGTGATGTGCGCGCGGGAAGAGCTTGACGTCAGTGGAGAGATACTGAGTGACTCAGCGCCGGTGGCCGATATCACCGGCCAACTCATCAACAAGCTCGGCGAAAAAGTGCATGCCCTGCGCGACCCAACTCGCGGCGGGCTGGCCAGCACGCTGAATGAAATCACCACGCAAGCTGGTGTGATTCTTGAGATTGACCAGACGACGCTCCCCATACTGCCACAAGTGGCCGGCGTCTGCGAGATACTGGGGCTGGACCCGCTGCAGGTAGCCTGCGAGGGCAAGGTACTCGCTTTCGTGGACGGCTCGGTTGCCGACGAGGCCCTGACCATCATGAAATCGTGCGGCGGTGGCAAGCAAGCAGCCATCATCGGCCAAGTAATCGGCGCCGACTGGCCACAGGTGCGTCTGCGCACCCCCTTGGGTACGACCCGCATCGTAGAGATGCCCCCCGGCGAGATACTCCCCCGCATCTGCTGATTACCTGTGGGCAGATATTACCTGCCCAGTATGATGAGATGAGGTAAGCTTGGATCCGCAGAGCTACTATCTACACCACACTTATCATTTAGCACTGGGTGGGGAGAGGGGAAAAGGCCAAGAGATGCCGACATAACAGGACATTTCGACCACGACACTGCGGCGAAGAATTGGCGGTTTTGCTCATGCCCAGGCGCGACTGTGCCTGCTCTCGCCTAAAAGGAGTCATACTTGTTCAATTGGGGGCAGAATCTTCTTCACGAGTCTTCTAATCTCGGGTCTGGTTAGCCAAATGATCCGCAACAGGAGGAACTAGTGCAGGACAGAGGGAATGTTAAGCGCAGCAAGCAAGCATATGACAAATCCCGAAAGAGTATCTTCAGCGCTGACCAGCGCGACGGCCTGTGCCAAGGGACATTCAAGTCTAACTTACCGCCCTCTTGACATCAAGTCCTCGCTTGGCTCATATTTCACCGCTATCTCTTGCAATAGTGCCCATTCGGGTAATTCCGGATAGCCGGAGGTGGACGGAATGTACAATTCTGATGTGTGTAATAGGACTGACAATATGTAAGGCGTACACCGAAAGCTTCCCCTGGGGAATATTGGGCCACGACAATCACAGGTCCCGGCGTTGCAGTGGACGAAGGCTGGGCAGGGAGTCATGCCTACCCTACTCTTACTGATGTGTTGCCAGCATTGCAGCGGATTCGCTATAAGCCGTTCAGCCGGCGGTACCACTAATGGGGGCAGGTCACCACCGACGGTAACACGATGAAGTGTGCAGCTCTGGTTTAAAAGAAGCCCGGATGGGTTGAAGGTGCGCAACCGCTTCCCGGACTTCGTCGGCTTGGATGCGATTGTGCTTGCCGACATAGAACAGTACATCAGCCCGAGGTTCAAGCCACTTTTTTCTCGCATTGCCGCCGGGACCGCGGGCCGCCAATGACAAAGCAATGCACACTCGAATGGATAGCACGCGTAAGGCCAAGTGTTATGCCGGAGTTCAAGCGGTTGCGCAAAATGGCCGAGAGCCGCAAGAGGGGGCGACACAGCAAGTGAGTCGATCAATTGAGCCAGGATTAGGATCCGACGAGGTGCAAGAAGCCGTGCGGGAGGGCGAGGACCGCTATCACCATTTGTTCAATGAACTCAACGATGCGGTATTTGTGGCGGAGGTGGAGACAGGGGTGATCATCGAGGCCAACCAGCAAGCCGAGGTACTGCTGGGCAAGGGCTTTGATGAAATCATAGGCATGCACCAGTCGGAACTCCATCCTCCAGACAAGGCCGAGCAATACCAGGCGATGTTTGCCGCACACATTGAG
>JALGTD010000196.1 GCA_029821515.1 Candidatus Zipacnadia bacterium
CCTACAGGATTTATTGAAGCTCTGCAACAAGCTAAGACCGACAATATCCAGATAGGTGCGATGGACCCCGGGGCAGATAGCCTGCCCGCCGCAATAGTGACTGCCCGGTTGCCACGGATAGGCGGGACCGGCGAAATCAGCCCTCACCAGGCTACCATAGCAGCCCGTCAACACCTGGGCCTGACTTTTCAGCCACTTGACCAGACAGCGCTGGTCCGCTACCTGTCGCTGCAGCCGGGGGCACAAGTGAATATGACGGCCGTTCGCGACAACAGCAAGGTCAACCTGACCGTCGCTTCGCAAGCGGTTTGGGGAAGACTGGAAACGATAACAGCAGCGGGTCAGTTGGACGCGCCGCACCGCAAGATCGGTCGAATCGGGGTCTTGCTCAGCCCCCCAACTCAGCGTGTCGGTATCCTCAAGGGCCTGGCGCTGGGAGCCAGGCAGTCCTACGCTGCAGTAGTGATGGTCATCGAATCGGTCCAGGGGATGATAGCCCGCAAGATCACCGCTGAGCCGGCTGGTCCCATCGGGATTATGGCAATGACCGCGGAGCAGGCCCGCGCCGGCTGGGCGGCGGTGCTGTCACTGGGTGGTATCATCAGCGCCAATCTGGCGGTGATTAATCTCATCCCAATCCCCCCCTTCGATGGCTTTCATATCATCCTAATCGGCTACGAAGGCATCATTCGTCGACGCATCCGCCCGAAGCTCGAAACAGTCATTCGCCTGGCCGGAATATTCTTAATACTCCTGCTGTTCGCCTGGCTGATGGCCAAAGACGTAGTCAATCTGTGGCTGTACGGAACTCCTTAGGACAGGTGACGAGTGCTGGCCGATAGCGCCCAGCACCGATCTCCACTGCGCAAATCGGTGATCTGGCGATGCATAACGCCTCAGAAGTAACCGACTTTCCGCCGCAGCGCAGACCGACGCGGGCTGTGCAGGTCGGAGAAGTGACCATCGGGGGGCAAGCACCGGTCTCAGTCCAGACTATGACTAAGACCGATACTGCCGACGCCGAGGCAACGCTGCGCCAGGTTCGGGCTGCGGCTGCTGCTGGTGCCCAGATTGTGCGCGTCGCCATTCCCTCGCACCAAGCACTCGATGGCTTTGCTCAGATAGTGGCGAGCAGTCCGGTGCCGATCGTCGCCGACATCCATTTTGACTATCGCCTGGCCCTGGCTGCCATCAAGCGCGGTGCCGCCAAAGTCCGCATTAATCCAGGCAATATCGGCGATGACCACCACCTGAGCTCCATCCTCGACACCGCCGCCGAGGTCGGCATTCCCGTCCGACTGGGCATCAACGCCGGTTCGCTGGAGCAAGACTTGCTGGACAAATATGGTCATCCTACCGCCGAGGCACTCTGCGAGAGTGCGTTGCGTAGCGTTCAGCGGGCTGAGGATCTGGGCTTCTGTGATATTGTCGTCTCCATCAAAGCTTCAAATGTACCCACCACAGTTGCCGCCAACCGCATATTCGCTCGTGAAAGCGACGTGCCGCTGCATCTGGGTATAACCGAGGCCGGCTTTGGAACTGCTGGGGTAACCAAGTCAGCAGTAGGATTGGGATTGCTGCTGGCCGAGGGCATTGGTGATACTCTGCGGGTATCACTGACCGATGACCCCGTGGAAGAAGTGCGCGTGGCGCGGGCGATTCTACAATCTCTGGGGATGATCTCGGGCCCCACGCTGGTTTCCTGCCCCACCTGTGGTCGCTGTAAGGTGGATCTGCGTGCGATTGCCGAGGAGGTCCAGGAGGCTCTCCAGGAGATTGACACACCCATCGTCGTGGCGGTGATGGGCTGCGAGGTGAACGGGCCGGGCGAGGCGAAAGAAGCGGACATCGGCCTGGCCTGCGGCGGTGACTACGGCGTCATCTTCCGTCACGGGGAGCTGCTGCGCCGCGTTAAAATATCACAGGCAGCCCAGGAACTGCTCGCCGAGATCCGTGATTCAACAATATATTGCGAGTAGTGTCAATAATTGCGGAGCGCCACGAATAGCTTTGAGGACTTCAACGTCTGCCACTTACTCTGCCGGAGCAGGCATACACCCTCTGGCGCCGACGAGTTGCTCACGCAGCTCCAGGGCAACCTGTACCCGTGAATCTACTGCCTCCAGTTGCCACTGCCCAGCATCCATCGTCGGCAAGACCACGTATCCCATCTCCCCCAGCAGCGGCGGCAGGCCAATTATGGCCCCCGTCACATCAATCGGGTGCATCTCTAAGTCAGAGTCCATAAACTGGACCCTGGCAGTCTCTTTGCTGTCAACAACCTCCATCATGCTCCGAAACTGCGCCGCCGCCCATGCCCCGCCGGCCTCCCGCATATGCTGCCAGTGATCCATGGCGCGTTCGACGTCGTGGCGCTGGTTCCGCAGCATGTAAGCCAAGCCAACGTTCAAATGCAATACGGGGTTGAGTGCCTCTGTTCGCAGCGCTTCGTAAAAGTAGTGGATAGCCCGAGACAACATACTCTGGGCTTCATCCTTGAGACTCTTTTTGCGAACATCAGGCAACCAGTGACTCTCTTCGACGCGGCGGTAGGCCTGATGACCCTGCCAGGCATAGACTAGAGCAACATTATTGTTTGCTTCGGCCCCAGGCTCCATCTGTAGGAACCGGCGAAAGGCAGCAGTGGCCTGATTATGGTCGCCTAGCCGATAGCAGATGAGTCCTATATTGCAGAAGACGTCCGCCGTAGGCCACTCAGCTTCCGCAGCTTTTTGCAGTTGCGTCCGGGCCTTTTTGAACAATCCGGCAGCCCGTGATGTCAGCTCCCCAGGTTGTCCTCCGTGCTCCTCTTGGGCCTTCTGCGCAGTGAGTGCGAGGACCGTGCCAATACAGAAATTGGTCTGTGAATCCTGGGGAAGCAGCTTGGCCGCCTGCAAGAAATGATTAGTCGCCAGCTCGTAATCATCACGAAGGTAGTAGGCTAATCCCAGGTTGAAGTGAGCCTCGCCGACGATGTCACTTCTACTGTCGGTGCAAGCCTCGAATGCCTCAATAGACATATCCAAAGCGCTGGCAAACAACAGTTGTTCGGTACGGGTCGCGTTCTCCTTGTCGTAGCCAACAGCCGACATCAGGTGGGCTACGCCTACATCAAAGGTTAGTTGGAAATCACCCTCGCCCTCCTCCCGCAGGTCACGAAGAATTTCCAGAGCCTGGCGCGGGCGACCAGCAGCGATTTCGCCCCGAGCCAGATTAATGCTGGCCGCGAATCGCTCAGGAGCATGTTCCCGCACCATCTCAAACAATTGGCGGGCTTCTGGATACTGGCCAAGCTGCCAGTATATGGTTCCCAGAGTAGTAGCTATTTCGGGATCGTCAGGTCGAGCCTCGCGCGCCCGGCGAGCACACTCCTCAGCCAGGTTGTACGCACCAAGACCAGCGTGGGCTACAGCTTTAGCATGCTCGGCTACAGTACCAATGACATCGTCGCCATATCCACCGTGCAGGTGCTTAAGGGCATGCTCGTACTGCCCCCTGGCCACATACAAGCACCCCTCGTTAATCATGGCCACCGGATGCGCAGAATTCAGCTTCCGGGCCAGCTTGAGTACATACTCAGCACCATTCAGATCGCCACCTGTCCCCAGAACGCCTCCGAGGTTACTCAAAAAGT
>JALGTD010000197.1 GCA_029821515.1 Candidatus Zipacnadia bacterium
GATAAGCGCCGCGAAGAAGGCCATCAGGAAGCTGCTGTCAATGATGAAGGCTACGGTGATGCAGATTATCAGATTGCCAACGAAGCCCAGATGCAGCGCCCCGTCGCTCATCCGAGGCAGCACCAGCGGGCGGCCCTCCAGAGCCAGATTCACCAGCGCACCCAGCAGTCCGGCCAGCGTGTAGCTCAGCCATCCGCTGCCCGGCGAATTGACGAGGGACTGAATTAGCTGGTAGTAGGATATCTCCATCATCACTCATTTAGCTGACAAGGCTGTTGACTAACTGGGATTCGTTTGGCCAAGCAATTGATACAGCGCAGCTTCCACCATGCTCGGCGTAATCTCCCAGAGGCACTCATAGCTGCACCGGATATGCCGGGGCCCCTCGCAGCAGGGCACGCAGGCGACTTTTTTCTCAGCGGTCAGGCAGCGGTAATTCTCGTAGTGGCTGAGGCGCAACTGGGGCGGTACTGCGCCGAAGATTGCCACGAACGGCAGCCCCACGCATGCCGCCAGGTGCAGCAGGCCAGTGTCGGGCACCACTGCCGCGTCGCAGGTACTCAGCAGCGCCGCTACCAGCGGCAGCTCCAGCCCGTACGCGCTGACCACACTGCCTGTTTGGTGTGAATCTCCTGATGGCGGATACCGCGGTGCCTGCCCATCAGCATCAAATATCAATACATCGCGGCCTTTCGCTGCCAGCCGCTGGGCCAGCTCAAAGACGTACGGGACCAGCCAACTACGGTGGCCGTAGATGCCGCGCAAGGCCAGAGCAATACGCGTCGGCGCGTGGCAGCCGTGGGTACCCAGCCATTTTCCCGCCTGACGCTGCAGTTGCGGCGTGGGGTGATAAGCTGCCGCGTGGGACACCGGACCGATGCCGAAGGCCGTCCCCACCAGGTCAATGCGGGGCTGCTGCCAGGCCTGGGGATGCCGTTCCACATAGTTGCTCAGGTCAACGAAGAGCGTTTCGGGGCTTAATTGGCCCGCTGGCGATTCCTCCAGTGCGATTGCTTCATCCACCTCCGCGAAGCCCTCCAACAGGGCTGTGTACGCCGCCGGAGCCTGGAAGACTATCTCCAACTGCGGAAAACGCTGGCGAATCGCGGCCAGCGTGGGCAGAATCATCAGGCAGTCGCCCAGGCCGGCATCACGCCGCACGATCAATTGCCTTGCGGCAGCAAGCTGCGCCGGACGGCACATCGGCTCGGGTGGAGGTGGCAACTTGGCGGTGACCGACTGGACTACTGGCAACCTGCCTCTGACTTGAAACTTGTGTCGCAGGGCCACCTGATCCTGGGCAGCGTTCACTCAGCGATACCCCAACGCTGCCAGGTGTAGACCAGGTCACGCGGGTAGCTGCTGGAGTTGGTGGCTGCCACCTCAAACTGCGCCTTCTGGTAGGTCTTGCTCAGTTCAATCGCAAAGTCATCGCCGGCCGCTTCAAACTCAATGGCACCAGGTATCAGGAAGCTAACCGCCTCCCCGTGATCTATCTCAAAGTTGACCTGCCCGCCGCCGGGAACTGCCTCAATTTCGCCGCTGCCGCTGACCGTCTCGCTTAGCAGGGGAAAGCAGCCGCGGTCGCCGGTGGTATTGTCAATCTCTACCACTTCGCCGCCGCTGTCCAGCTCGATAGTCCCCAGGTAAACCGCCCCGCTGGGCCCCTCGGCGGTCAGTTGCGCGCTGAAATCCACCGCCCCCTGGTCGGGCGATTGGTCGTTGGCGACGGCAAAGACATAGTTAACGGCGTCGTTTTGCAGGCCGGTGATGGCCTGGTCGCTGGAGGTGCCGCCCCAGCAGCCCTGCACCAGCCCCTCACCAGCCGACACTGTTTTGCTTTCCTGTATCAGCCAGCCGCTGTAGACCCCCGCGCTGATGAGCTGCTTTACGACATTGCCCACCACGCGGTCCAGCGTCTCAGCGACTCTATTCTGGTGATCGGGCTGGACGAAGTCGTCACTGACGACGCCCGCCGCCAGCCCGTAATGTTCAGTCTGCGTGGCCATAACTTAACCTCCGTTGTATCTGAACCGCTCTACATACTTACGGCGAGAGTGCTATCGAGTGCCCGTCCCGTTAGACTAGATGACGCCGATATATCTGCCTTGTGCGTACCGGCTGCGACCATACAGGGCGTAGTGGTGATTGCTGGCCTCGTCCCAGTCGTAGCGATTGGCGACGGTGGTGCGGGTAGTGCCAATCACCCCGGAGCCGGGTGTCCGGTTGGGCACAGTCGCGGTGCCCGCCTGTCCGGGGCGGATCTGGCGGTCAATCTGTTCGCGAATGGCGGCGACATCTGTCATCGGTTTAACCCCTATCATTTGGCCAACAAGCGACCGGCAAAGTGTCGTCCTTTTCTACTATTGAAGTTTTTGCCGGAGAGGTGTGGAGAACCGGCTTTTTTCAAAAAGCGGGTTCTCCGCAAAATCCGTTTATGAGTTTTGCAGTTTAGCCTTATCCTGTGCCCAGCCAGCGGGCCTTGATGCTGGTTACGGCAAGTCGGTGCTGCTCGCGTCGCGCGGTGTGGTGGAGGGCGACGATGCGGTAGGCCTGGTCAGTGGCACTAACCTGCTCGGCGCCGCGCACAACCAGCACCTGCCCGATCCTCATACGCGGCTCCAGTGGCGTCAGCAGGTGGATGAACTCAGGCCGCCGGGAGCGTTTGCTGAAAACCTCCTGGGCCAGGCGGTTGACCTCGGCCTGAGTGGTGTAGTTGGGCAGGGCCTGAACTTCCATTTTCCGCCAGCCCACAAACTGGTCCGAGCTGGGGTCATACAGCGAAGCTGGGTCATAGACAACCGAGCGGATCGGTCGCCCATCTTCGCCTACGCCGCACACCGCCACGTAATTCACATAGTCACGGGCCGACAGGCTCAATCGCGGCTTGCGCACGGCCAGAATTTCCCCTGGCCCGGTCGGATCAGGAGCCGCTGAGGCCCGCGTGTACAGATACCAGGAGACGGTGCTGTCACAGGCCCCATCCGGCGTACCGTCGTGCTGGGTGACATTTTCAGCGGTGCGGTACTGGCGGCAATGCGGACAGGCCTTGACGAAGTTGCCCTGCTCGTCGAAGAAGATAGCCGCCTCATAATCGTATTGAGCTACTTCCTCCAGAAACTCCAGCCACGAGCGGCCCGCTTCTACTGCCCACAGCGGCTCTTCCGGCTCGCCCATAGACAGGCGCTGGCCGGTATCCTCCAGTGATTGGTCGCTGCGTGGTATCCCGCAGCGATCCAGTACCCAGTGAAAGACGTCGGTTACCAGCCAGTTGTCGAAGACAGGCACCCGCCCGTCGCACTTCTCATCACGCAGCCGCACGATGTCATCCAGGACGGTCGCCTCCAGTTCTGCCTCTCCGCCCCCGTAGACGGTGGGCGGCGGCGCCACCAGATAGCCGGTTACTGTGCGCGTAAGCTGCTGCGAGCTGTCGGAGAGCCGCCAGCCCAGGTCAATTGAAATTTTGCGATATTCTTCTATGTCAGCGTACTGCCCCAGTTGATTGTCCAGCGCCAGATCATAGCGCACTCCGCGCAAGCGGTCGGAATGGTCACCTTCGGTACTCTCCACGTACGGGGCAATATCCAGCTTGTCTCGTCACGCTGAACAGTTGCGGCGAGACCATCGTCTGGAAGCCGACCGACAGGCCGCTGTCGGGATCAATGCCCACATTCCCCTGGCTGTGCACGTATGGCTCAATGGTGGCGCGCCACGCCCGCTGCGTCTGGGTCAGGTCCTCACGCGAGTCGGTGGTATCGGCTACCTCCACCTCCTGCAGCGGATCGCCTGAGTCGTTAATGACCGCCACGTGTCGGTAGTTCAGCCCCAGCTCTCCGCTGCTGTCTTGGGTGTCGTAGCCGGTTTCAATCGCCTCGCTGTCCAGCACCGCCGTTGGCATAGCAATGGGGAAGAATGAGAACATATATTGCCCGGCGTTGTGCAAGATGGAGATCTTCCCGCAGCGCACCCGCAGCTCCCATCCGGGGATCTCATATACCCAGATATCTTCGGCAAAGGCGTCCGTGGAAAAGACAAACTTGCCGCGCCACACTCCCATCCACAGCAGCAGCCGCTGACCGGCGCTGAATCCCTCCAGCGTGGGAACCCGCACCGACCGCTCCGAGTTGGCGGCTTTATACCACGCTCCGCCCTGCCGGCGCATTATGAACATCGGTGCCCCATAGGGGATGCACAAAGCCCACTCATCAGTCTCCGCCACTCCAAAGTGAATCTCGGTGCATGGTGGAGCGTGATCCCAGTTATGATCCGGCGGCGGGTCGCTGCGGTACAGCGAAATGGCAAACACCGGATTG
>JALGTD010000198.1 GCA_029821515.1 Candidatus Zipacnadia bacterium
ACTGACTTCCTGGCTGATATGGCCGCTGGGCGCATCGAGACAGCTACAGTCATCAGCGGTAAGCGGGTCGAGGGCGAATTCCGCTCGGACGCTTTCACCAGTGCTGAGCAGCCTTTCGCTAAATATGAAGTAGAAGCCAACCTTGATGCCCAGACGACAGCCAAGCTCATTGACGAGCATCCGAAGGTGAAGATCGCCGTCACCACAGGCTCCTGGACCGACAACTTGTTAGGCCTGCTGGGCCCGCCTATTATTATGGTGGCGATATTTCTAGTCTTCTGGCTATTCATCATGCGGCAGATGCGGGGGGCTGGGGGGCAGGCCTTCAACTTCGGACGCAGTCAGGCCAAGCTGCTCAGCGAGAATATGAAGCAGGTCACATTTGACGACGTGGCGGGCATGATGGAAGTCAAAGAGGAACTGGAGGAGATCGTCGAGTTTCTCAAGGAGCCGGAGCGGTTCCGCAAGCTGGGCGCTACCATTCCCCACGGAGTGCTGCTGGTCGGCCCGCCGGGCTGTGGCAAGACGCTCCTGGCCAGAGCTGTCGCCGGTCAGGCCGGAGTGGCCTTTTTCTTCCTGAGCGGGGCCGATTTTGTGGAGATGTTCGTCGGTGTGGGGGCCTCGCGCGTGCGCGATCTGTTCAAAGAGGCCAAGCAGCATCTGCCGGCGATCATATTCATAGACGAGTTGGATGCAGTCGGGCGGCTGCGCGGCGCGGGCCTGGGCGGCGGTCACGATGAGCGCGAACAGACGCTGAACGCGCTGCTGGTGGAGATGGACGGCTTCGATCCTAACGCCGATATTATCGATCCGGCGCTGCTCCGTCCCGGCCGCTTCGACCGCCAGGTCGTCGTGCCCAATCCCGACGTCAGAGAACGCGAGCAGATTCTCGAGCTGTACGCCAAAGACAAACCCATCGCCGAGGGAGTTGACCTCCCGGTCTTGGCCAAGCGCACACCGGGCTTCTCGGGTGCTGATCTGGAGAATCTGGTCAATGAAGCGGCCCTGCTGGCCGGGCGGCGGCGCCTGCAGCAGATAACCATATCTGAGTTTGACGAGGCAGTGGAACGGGTTATGGCTGGGCCGGAACGCAAAAGCCGGGTGATAAGTGAGGATCAGCGTAAAGTGCTCGCCTATCACGAGGGCGGGCACGCTCTGGTGGGCAGTATGCTGCCCGAATTCGACAAGACTTACAAGGTCACCATTCTGCAGCGGGGCATGGCTATGGGCTATACCTTAAACCTGCCACAAGAGGACCGATATATGATGTTCAGCAACGAGCTGCGGGATCGGATGACCCAGGCCCTGGCGGGGCGGGCTGCCGAGGAGTTGATATTCGGCGACATCACCACTGGCGCGTCCAATGACCTGGAAAGGGTCAGCCAGATAGCCCGGCAGATGGTGACTGAATATGGTATGAGCGCGGAGCTGGGGCCTATCACCTATGGTCGAAAGAGCGGTGCGATCTTCCTGGGCAAGGAGTTGGTCGAAGAGCGCAACTATTCCGAGGAAGCAGCCCGCAAAATTGACCAGGAGGTTCGGCACCTGGTTGAGGAGTCCTACAATCGCGCTACCGAGATAATCCAGGACCATCGCGATAAGCTGGACCTGCTCGTCGAGGCTCTGCTCGAGTATGAGAGCCTGACGATGGAGCAAGTCGCGTCCCTGCTGGAGCACGGTGAGCTTCCCCAGGAAGAAGCCGAGCCTGAGGCTGAAGCGGCGGCCTCCCTGGAGCACGAAGCCGAAAGCAAAGAGACACAACCAGCACCGGGCGTGGTGTCCGAGCGGCCCCTGCCCGAAACATCTTAAGGCCTGGTGGTGTTGTGAACGCCAAAGAAGCAGCTACTTGCTACCTGGGCTTGGGTACTAATTTGGGTGACCGGCGGGCTAATCTGACTAAAGCTTTGCAGCACCTGGGCCAAGTTCCGACCGTTGAGATCGTCAAAACATCATCAATATATGAAACGGCTCCGGTTGGTCCTCAGGGCCAGCCGGATTTTCTTAACCAGGTGGTGCAGGCAGAGGTGACCTGTTCGGCGCGGCGACTGTTGGAGCTTGTTCAGGGAATCGAGCAGGATATGGGGCGGGTGCGGAGGCGGCGCTGGGGTGAGCGGATCATTGACATAGATATCCTGTTGTATGGCGACGAGACGATAGACGAACCGGATTTGCAGATCCCTCATCCGCAAATGTTAGCTCGCCAGTTTGTGCTGGTACCCCTGGCCGAGATTGCTCCTGACCTGATACTCCCCGATGGGGGACGGGCTACTGATGCTGCCGACGCTGGCGGACGGGTGTGCCGCGTCGAGCTGTGAGCATTGTGCACTCATAACACCTGGGCCAATATCCAGGCCGCGACCACGAGCAGGCCAATAATCAACGCCGCCAGCCCCATGGCCTTCTTCTCCGGGCGAGTCATGCGAAATTGGCCCCAGTTGGCTACTGCAAAGCCCCCGGCGATAAATGGCAAGAGCGGAACGCCGATCAATGTAGGGATGACCCATTGGATAGCCATACCCATGGCTGCCGCTGCCAGCACCAGCCACGCTGTCCGCACCAGGTCGAAGCGGAACCGGGCGGCTGCGCCGAGCAGTGCCGCCAGGAATATGAAGTCGCCCAGGCCGATGAAGTTGGATACTGCCAGTCCGGCCAGTCCCTCAGCACCGACTGCCGAACCGATCTTGGGGATGGCGACAGAGATGCTCTGGACGAATTCGGGGTTGACTTGCAGCATCATACCGGTGGGTCCGGCGTAGACGGTGAAGATGTCAGCCAACGCTACGGCCCCGCAGGCCGGCAGCAGAATGCTGCTTGTCCGGAACAGCCGTGATATCACCCGTCCCAGCCACAGGCATGCCAGCAGGAAAACTACGGTAGCAACGGGTGAGATCAGCAAGCGATTAAGATGACTCAGTCCGGCCAGCTTGATCAGGCCCAGCCACAGGCCCACTGAGATAGCCACCAGACCCACTTCACGGAGCAGTGATAGATGCAGCCGAGCGCCATTGATCAGCAGCATCACCGAAAGCGCCGCCAGCAGCAACGTGGCCAGAAGTGAGCCGGCGCAGACGGCAATTGGCCCGTATTCGGGGGGGAGGGGAACCAGGGGGGTAGCGACCAGCAGGACATATATGCAAATCGCCAGCAGGACCAATTTCCCTACTGGCGAGCGCAAAAACACCCAGCTACCGGCAGGATCTGCCCCGCTGTCATCACTCATTGCGGTTGCCTCTGCTCACTGGACGCGGATGGGTTGGCGGCTAGGCGCATTCTGTTGCCGACAGCCACTGGCCGCCTTCAATGCTGTGGTCAATGACTCGTTTGTCAGCATCGAAATGCACGATCACCCGCACCGGCTCATGGCAGCAGTCGCCTACCAGGTCCTTTTTCAGCACATAGCCGGCGACGGTGGGTGGTGTATCCTCATCTGCAGCGGGCAGGTATTGTTCCTGGAGTTCGTAAGCTTTTTCGATGCGCGTCGTTATCTTCTGGCCGCAATCACATTGTACAGTAATCCGCATCGCTGGTGCGTGGTTATTGTTATTCTCGTCAGGCTGGCCCAACAACAGGTCGCGGATCCTGTCTACTAAAGTGGGCATATAGGTGCTAACTCCTCGCAGAGTCAGTAAAAGCTATCCTACCTCCCATATCCGAGGCGGTCAACTACTTTATGAGGCCCAATTATACTCCTAAAAGACAAAATATTCAAGATTTTGGGATAGTTACTGCTCATCTTGCTGGGCAAGGAACTCTTCCCAGGACATCTGGGCCCCGCCGTGGTCGGCGATGAACTCCTCAGCATTCTCCTCGCTGCTTGAGACCACTGCCGAGCGCCCCGCTGGGCAAAGCACATCGCTGTCAACAACCACCACCATCTCGTCCAATGAAACAGACTCACCGGTCAGGAAATCGTGCGCAGTTACCGTGGCCTGCTCTAGGTCAATCTTACCATCGGCGACATAGCGAGTCAGGCAAACCGGGCAGCAAAAGGTGTAGTCCGCGGCGGGCGTCTCAACAGTTATCAAGCGATTCGGCTCACAGGAGCGCCCGCACACCGAACAATTTGCCTGCTCAGTTGCAGGAGCTTCTGCAGGTGTTGGCGCGGGCTTGGATACGCCGATGGGGCCAGCGGGGCCCTGGGACGTTGGGGTCGGCTGCTGGGGACAGCCGGCCACTAATACGGCTATTGCAAGATAAACAAACACAGTGGCGATCACAGAAAGTCGTGACACGGTGAGGCCCTCCTTCGCG
>JALGTD010000199.1 GCA_029821515.1 Candidatus Zipacnadia bacterium
CACCGACGGGATGTTAGTGGGCAGGACGCTGGTTGCAACGAGATCTGCACTGCAGACCGCCGCGGCGATCTCTTTCGCCTGACTGGTATGTAGAACCTGGAAGCCGGCGATAGTTATCTCCCGTGTGGTCTGGGGGCCCAGCAGGCGAACTGTGTATTGGTCCGCCTCTGTTAGCAGTTGCACTAGCTCTGCGTTGCTGTCAACAAGAGTTAGTTGCCAATCGTCTTCAAAGGCGAATTGAGCTATCTGCCCTCGGCCGGTCATACCCGCGCCGAAAAGGACCAGATGTCTATCGCTCATAGTCATCCTCCACTCGCACAACATCGTCAAGCTGCGGATCAATGGCCTCTATTCGGTGCTTACGCCCGGGAGGGTTTTCGATGACTTCCCCAGGCCCATACTCGGCGACTTGCATACTCCCGTCGGGGGCCTCCAGCTCCGCCCGCAGGCGCCCGCGGTCCACATAGATGTGTTCGTGCTTGAACTGGTGATACTGGAGGCTGGACCGAGATCCTGCATTGAACTCAATCAGCTTCAGTGCATAGTCTCGGGTATGGGCTATCCAGACTTCTCGTCCCCACGGTTTTTCCACAGTCTTCATCCAACCTCACCTCCACTATACTCCTGTGCCACCTGCTGGGCGATTTCCAGCATGCGTTGGACCGCGGCGTGGATGCCCTGGGGGTGGCGAGTCAGGCCTGTGCCCGAGAGAGCTAGAACATTACAGCCAAATGCCCGCAGGTTTTCGGCCAAGTTAGCGGGCTTTAATCCGCCGGATAGCACCGGTGCGGCTGCCGAGATACCTTGCATTGGCGAGGTCAACACCTCTGTAACAGATTGGAGTTCGGGCAAGCTGCTGCCGACCATATAGCCACCAATGATCCCTGTACGGAAGTAGTCTCCGCCCATCAGACGAGCCAACTTGGCGATCACTTCGGGAGCAACTCCCTGACCAGGCGCTCGGCCAAAAGCCTCCCTGCCTCCACAATGGGCGTAGACAGGCACCTGGTAATTGCGGGCTAATACCTCCAGGGATTGGAACCCCGCGGCAAAGAAGTTGACCATCAAAGCACTGGCACCGGCCTGCAAAGCAGTGTCCGCGAACCGGCGCAGATTATCCGGCCCCGTGGTGATGTGAGGAGCATAAAGCACTCTCTGACCGGTCTCGTCCTCCGCCCGCTTCAGAGCCTCTACCACCTTACTTACGCGCTCCTGCAGCGGGCAATAAGCCGGGTTCATCATCTTCTCGTCGTCCTTAATGAACCGTACCCCGCCGAGGGCAAACTCATAACATAGCTTGGCCACTTCGTCCGCTGTGAGCCCAGCGGTAGGCTTGACAATGGTGCCGACTATCGGGGTGCCCGGGGGCAAGTCGAGTAAGCGACGGGTCCCGGCCATGCCAAATTGAGGGCCAGGGAAGTGCCGTAGGACACTGGCCGGCACGTCAAATTCTACCAGCCGCGATTTGCGGTAGGTGGTAAGAGCATGAGTACCTCCGCCCACCATTGCCAGCCACAAACAGGAAAAAGCCGACTCCTCGAGATTGAAATTCTCCACAGGGAAGGCTACGCGCACTGTACCCGCACCAGGGCCCTGTTCATTGACCTCTACGAGCTGTCCAGTGCACCGAGCAAACAGCTCAGATGGCTGGCCGGGGCCAGCCCAGCCCCCGCTGGTCTCCATTTCGATCATTGCCGCCGCAACCTGCTGCAAATCTCCATCTGTTTCCAGGTAGTACGTAGCAATCAGGTTTTCACTATGTATGAACTCCATTTATATCCGTTTCCTCCAGTTGTCGGCTACTCCATCACGGCCCCGGTGGCGGCGCTGGTGACATTCGTAGCGTAGCGGGCCAGCCAGCCGGTCTTGATCTTCGGTTCGGGCGGCTGCCAGCGCTCGCGGCGCCGCGCCAATTCCTCGTCGTCTACGAGCAGCTCCAGCCGCCGCTCATCTATGTTCATTTCAATTTCATCGCCATCTTGGACCAGGCCAATCATCCCGCCAGCGGCGGCTTCCGGCGAGATATGTCCGATACACGGCCCGCGGGTGCCGCCGGAGAAGCGGCCATCGGTCAGCAGCCCGACGCTTTCTTCCTTGTTCATTCCGGTCAGCGCCGCAGTAGGATTGAGCATCTCGCGCATCCCCGGACCGCCCTTGGGGCCCTCATAGCGCACTATCGCCCACGAGTCGTCGGGAATGCGGTCAGCCAGAATCGCTTCCATTGCTGCCTCTTCGGAGTCAAAGCAGAGCGCCCTGGCACGGAAGTTGCGCATCTTCGCTGAGACTGCCGATTGCTTGACAACTGCCCCATCCGGGCACAGATTGCCCCGCAGCACAGCAATTCCACCCTGAGGGGCATAGGCATTATCCGCCGAGCGAATAACATCGTCATCAACGACCTCTGCTTCCGTCGCGATTTGCTTGCTACTCTTACCGCTGACAGTTGGATTATCCTCAACGAAATCGCCAAGCATCGACAGGACCGCCGGTATCCCACCCGCCCAGTCCAGGTCCTCCATCATATAATCACCACCCGGACGCAGCGAGCAGATTTGCGGCACCTGCTGGCTGATTTGGTCAAAGACCTCCAACTCAATGTCAACGTCAGCCTCATGAGCAACTGCCGGAATATGCAGGCAGGTATTGGTCGAACCACCCATAGCCATATCAATGCCAATAGCGTTGTGCACCGCCGCCTCGGTGATGATCTGGCGCGTGGTGACATCCTGACGAACCAGCTCGACAATGCGTTCACCACTCATATAGGCGAAGCGCTCCCGCTTGGCACTACCCGCCAGCGCCGTGGCGGAACCGGGCAGGCTCATACCCAGCGCCTCAGTTACACAGGCCATCGTGTTAGCGGTGTACAGGCCCTGGCAGGAGCC
This sequence comes from Candidatus Zipacnadia bacterium, assembly GCA_029821515.1. GTDB lineage: Bacteria > Armatimonadota > Zipacnadia > Zipacnadales > Zipacnadaceae > JALGTD01. The sequence continues at coordinate 2,886 of JALGTD010000199.1, forward strand.
CTGGCCCGGACAGGCTTCCATTTCCAGTTTAGCAACATCTTCCTCAGTGATTTCACCGGCTTGAGCACGACCGATGGCCTCAAAGGTGTCCCGGACCAGCGACAGGCGCCGGCCCCCATAGCGCCCGGACATCATCGGCCCAGCGGTGACCACGATTGCCGGAATATCCAGCCGTCCCGCGGCCATCAGCATCCCTGGGGTGATCTTATCACAGTCGGTGAGCAATATTAGCCCGTCCAACGCGTGGGCCTGGGCCATTGATTCGATGGTATCGGCGATAAGCTCGCGGCTGGGCAGCGAGTAGAACATGCCCAGATGGCCCATAGCGATGCCGTCGCAGATAGCGGGGATGCCGAAGTTCAGCGGCACTCCCCCGCCGGCGGCAATGCCTATCTCCACCGACCGCTGCAGTCGGCGCATACCGATATGTCCGGGCACCAGATCACTGTAGCTGTTGGCGATGCCGATGAACGGCTTGTCCAGTTGCTCACGGGTTATCCCGCAAGCATGTATCAACGCCCGCGCCCCGGCTCGTTCCAGTCCTTTTTTCGCTCTATCACTGCGCATTCTTGCACCTCTTTAACGGCAAAATAAAAACCTCTCATCCCGAATTGGGACGAGAGGCCAGTTAGCTTCTCGCGGTACCACCCAAGTTCCCCGCCGTAGCCCTGGCGAAGGCGGGACACTCTGCTTCAGCAAAACAGCTCAGGGGCGACGTTCTGCGGACAAAGGCGCTGGCACTTTCACCTTATCGCCAGCTCGCTGTAGCCCTCGCTACCCACATACTCCTCCCCGTCGCAGCCAATTCTATTCAATTCAGCACCAGTATACATTAACTAACCTGTGACTGTCAAGCTCGGTCACTAGCCAGAACAGCACAGGCGACTGCCTCACGGAGCGGGTCAGCCATTTAGATGGCGGCTACGTCACTCAACCTCGGGCGCTGCGGGGGTCTGGGCCGCCTCGCCTTCACCCCCAGGCGGTTGTTCAGCCGACTCGGACTCTTCTTCGGCGGGTGGAGTCTCGCCCTCGGCAGGCAGCACCTTGCCGGCCGGACCCACCCCAACACCAGCAGCCTCGCCCTCTTCGCCGGCGGGATTCTGCACCACCAGGTAGTACAGCGCTATCACAATCGCCAGCACCAGGATGAGCACTACAATGACTACTGCCGGACTAACTTGTTGAGCCATACGGTGTCCCTCCCGTTGGGCATACGGGATACAGCCCGCCGGATACCCACCGTTGTCTTGCAGTTTGTATGATTAGGAGTTCGCCACCTGTCCCCAGATTCCCTCCTTGGAAATCTGAGCGCCAATCATTCCTCTTCGCTCCACCAGCCCAAATCCGCCGCAGTCCCGTCAAGTCAAGATCTTTCGCCGCCCGATGCTGGGGCCTGGTTGGGCCAGGCAGGTCCGGGAAGCTCGATGACGTGATCCGCATACTTGTCAAATTCCGCTGAACAGGTGAAAAACAATATCTGCCGGTCTTGCGCGAAGCCAGCCAGCAGGTTCATAGTAGCTGCATATCGGCGCTCATCAAAGTTAACCAGCGGATCGTCCAGCAACAAAGGCGGGCCTTCGTCAGGCCATAGCGCCCTGGTCAGGGCCAGCCGGGCGGCCAGATACACTTGCTCGCGGGTTGCCCAGCTAAGTTCGTCGGCCCTCGCCTCTTCCCCTTTGTCGGGCGAGACCACCTGCGGAGCAAACTCGTCGACAGCCAGCCGCACCTGATTATAGCGGCCATTGGTCATCGGTGCAAGTAAATCGGCAAGGTGCGGCTCCACAAGCTCGCGAGTCTGGCTCAGCGTCTCCTCATACGCCTCAGCGATCACCCCTCTCGTCAGCTCATAGACCTCTTCTCTCTGTTGAAGTCGCTGCTGCCTCTGCTGGGCAGCACGGAGCTTCTCCTGAGCACGAAGCTGGTGTTCGGGGTCGAAATCAGAGTGCTCAATAATGAATCGCGCTTCTCGGCGCTTCTCGGTGAGCGACTGAAATGCTTCCTTGTTGCCCTCAAGGTCATTGCGGAGTCGCTCAATGTCAAGCGTATCCAGGTCAATGTGAGCCAGTTCGGGCGAGTCCAGTTGCTGCTGGAGAGTGCCCCGATCCAGCTCCAGCGCGGCGAGGTGTTTCTTCATCTCCTCCAACTGCTGCGAGTCAAGTATCCCCTCACGCCGTTCGTTCTTCCTGTCAATTTCACCCCGTAATTGCTCCCGCTGCCGGTAGACCTCTAACAGTTCATCCGCACTGGAGAATCGCTCAGCTACCAATTGATCAAGGGCCGCCTGGGCCTCTTCTTGGTCAGTGGTGGCCTGCTGCTGCGCTTCTTGGGCAGCCTCAATGCTGGCTGCCAGCTTATTCTGGCGGCTGCTCAAGTTGGATAAGAGCCTACTAAGGTCGGCCACGTTTTCAACGCCAAGCTCTGCCAACAACTCGTGCAACTGCTGATCAGACTGCTGACGCTGGCTACGAGCCTCCTGCAAATCCGACTCGATTTTCTCGCGCCGTACAATCAGCACGGCAGCACTTTCCGGACGAGTACCGAACAGCCCTGTCGCTGCCAGAACAATCCCGACCAAAGTCAACAGCAGCCACCACAATGAATACAGCACTCCGCACACCCCACCAGTGAGAGCAAGCAACACGCCCACTGCTACGCGAATCCGGCGGGTATCGCGGCTTGCTAAATCATGCTGGACGCCGCGCAGCTCCTGTTCAAATCCATCAATTCTCACCTGGACGGCCCGCTGCTCATCCTGCAAACCCACTGCCCTGTCTATAAGCTCGCGGGGTGACTCTTCACCGACCAGGTCTGTGGCCTCGGCAGTGAGTTGTTGCTGCTGCACGTCAAACTCATTCAACTGGTTCTGGTGCAACTCAATATCAGCCTTAGACCGGCCAATCCCGGCAACCAGACTCTTTACTTTCTCGGCCTCTTCTGCTGAGACCTCGGGAAGCGTCTGCACATTATCATTCAACTCTGCAATTTCGCGATTGAGCTGCTCGACGCGCTCGACATCCTGGTGCAGCCGCAACCACTCACTTTCCAATCCGGCGAGTCGCTCTTCCAGCTTCCTGCAGCGCTCGATCTTCTCCAGGAGCTGTTCAGTTTGCTCAATCTGCGGCTCCAGTTGCTCTAGCTGCGCTTCGGCCTCGCGTAGCTCTTGGCGAGCCTGGCCGATTTTCTGCCCATCCTCTTCCAACTTGCCGATCTCACCCTCCAGACGAACAATTTCCTCCTGAATCAGATGAAGCAACCCGGGATTCACCGGTGCCGCCCGCTCCAGGCCACGGCGTAACTCGGTGAGCGCCTTGTCGAGCTGGCCGATGATGTCGGAGACACTGACGCCGGAAGCCGCACCTGATACTGACTGCTGGAGCAGATCGCTCAGCTCCCCACCAGCCTCCAGGGCAGTGATCTGCTGCTGGCGAATGGCCGCGGTGCTCTCATAGATATCCTGCGAGCCGGTCCCCACAAGTTGCGCTATCTTATCCCGCACCTTACTGTGTTCGGTCCACTCTTCACCGCTATCCAAATCCGCCAGGCATACTTCTTTGTCAGCAAAATCCTTTTCCAGACGCCACCGATGACCGGCGGCGGTGAACTCAAGTGTTATCTCAAACAGATTCTTCGCGCCCCAGCTTTGCCAGCGACGCACAGCCTGGCTGGTCGTGTCAGCTTTCTGAAAAAGCACAGTGAGCAAGGCGGCCTGCAGGGTGGATTTGCCGGCTTCGTTGGGGCCACGGATGATGTTAAGACCACTTTCGAACTCAAACTCTCGCTCGCCCAGGCAGCCGAAGTTGCGGGTCTGGAGGCGCTGGATTATCAACCGAGCACCTCCTTGCCGGCCAGCAGCGCCAGGCCCAGACTACGGGCCTGCTGTATGACGTGGCGCTGCTGGTCAGTCTCGGCGGCCGCAAAGCGCTCTTTCATCAGCTTGCGAAAGCACCCCGCCACCAGGCCGGAAGGCTCCAGGCCAGTCTCATCCCAGTCGGCATAGCTTTCGTCACTCAGACGGATGCGAAAGAACTGCTCTTCGACCCGCTCCAGGATTCTGTCGTGGTCCACCACCATCTGTTCCGGTGCAATGCCCACCAGCCG
>JALGTD010000200.1 GCA_029821515.1 Candidatus Zipacnadia bacterium
GGTGAGATCGAGGTCACCGTCACCGTCCAGGTCAGCCGCTACGGTGCCATAGGCGTAGTGGTAGCCGTCCCGAATCAGTCGTTCCTCGAACTGCAGTGGGCCGCTGGTCACCAGCGTTGCGTCGGAACGCTGCTGTTGGGCATGCAAAGCAGGTGTAGCCAACACGACTACTCCTAACATTACTGCATTGATAAAGTAAGTTCTCATATCCGACACCTTCTCTTCTTATTGATTGTCTCTGCTGTTTGGTGCACACTGCCTGAGCGATACTATCATACCCGTAGACGTCAGTCCTGACTTTCTTGGTAGAACCAGTCCACGCCAATCCGCACCACGATTGGGGCCTGCCGGCTAGCAGTGGCGACGATGACCACATCATCCAGAAACTTCACGACCTGATAGCCGTAGCGCGCATTCGGGTCGTCAAGGATGACCCGCCGGTGGGTCCACGTCTCTCCTTCGTCCTGGGAGATCATAGAGAACATCGGCGTGCGCCCGCCCGGACCGGTGGCCATGGTCAGCAGCAGATCGCCGGTGGACGGAATACGGTCCACCGTCAGCGGCGTACATCTGGGCATGGGCAGCTCTTTGACCAGCTCGCCCTCCGACCAGGTCTCCCCACCGTCTTCGGAGTACGCCCGCCCCACGAAGCCGCTGTAGGTGCGAAACAGCATCATCAGCCGGCCATCCTTCAGCTCTACCACATGCGGTTCCTGGGCCTCAATCGGCAACATGGCCACGTCGTTCTTGCTCCGCAGCCAGGAGTAGCCATTGTCGTCCGAGTAAAAGCAATAGGAGACATATCCGCCGTGGTCATCCTCGGGAATCGTTAGCCCCCGCGTCTTGTAGTGCAGCGGCGCGAGAATCCTCCCGGTGGAGAGCACCACCAGCTTCCCATTGTGCATCTCATTGCAGCCGGGTTGCGGTGTCACAATGTACTGATCGCTCCAGCTCTGGCCCTCGTCGGCCGACCGGCGGGCGTAGCTGTGCTCGAAGTACGTCAGGCCCTCTCCCTCGCTGACGCGGGGGGAGGCGCTCCAGTACGAGGTCTGCGTGATCACTATGTAGGACAGCAGGATATCGCCGTTGGGCAGGCGCAGCAGACTGGGGTGAGCCCAAAGCGAACTGACATCGTCCCGCCCGCCGGTGGCTGGAGCCACCAGGATAAACTGCTTGCTCCAGGTCCGCCCGCGATCCTTGGAGGTCCGGGCCACAATTCCGGCCCCCGCGAACTTAAGCGGAACGTGCGTCGCAAATAGCAGTGTTCCGTCTTTCAGCTCAACGATGTCACCACTACATCCGGGTCCATAGTCCGTTTCTAGCTGCACCACTTCAAACAGCGGATCGCTCGATCCGCACACAGCCGCCACCGCCATCAGTGCCGCCACGAACAGAGTTGTCAGAGCAGTCATCTTTTGTGCCTCCTCACTAGAGATTACCGGCATGGTTTATTGCTATTGCCAATGTGGAAGCTTCCCTTCGGCGTACCGGTGTGTCAAGGAGCACCGCAAAGCCGGCCCCTCACTGATTGAGGCGTTCCATAGGCACCCATAGGCCATTAGAATACCAGTACTTCATCTCCAATCCGATGTCTACAACCTCAACGGCCAGTCGCTGTTATTCACCCTCGTAGAACCAGTCAACGCTCATCCGCACCACGATTGGCCCCTGCCGGCTACCGGTGGCGATGAGGACGACATCATCCAGAAACTTAACGACCTGATAGCCGTAGCGCTCGTTAGGGTCGTCGAGGATGATCCGCCGATGGCCCCACGTCTCCCCTTCGTCCTGGGAAATCATGGAAAACAGCGGCGTGCGCCCGCCCGGGCCGGTAGGCATGGTCAGCAGCAGATCGCCGGTGGACGGAATACGGTCCACCGTCAGCGGCGTACATGTGGGCATGGGTAGCTCTTCGACCAGCTCACCCTCCGACCAGGTTTCGCCCTTGTCCTCGGAGTACGCCCGCCCCACGAAGCCGACGTAGTTTCGACCCAGCATCATCAGCCGTCCATCCTTCAGCTCTATTACATGCGGTTCATCCACCTCCGCCCCCACCGCCAGCATGTTGACATCGTTTTTGCTTCGTTGCCATGAGTAACCATTATCGTCGGAGTAGAAGCAAGTGGAGACGAATCCCCCATGGTCGTCCGCCGGAATGACCAAGCCGCGTACCTTATAGATTATTGGGCAGAGGATTCTGCCGGTGGAGAGTAGTAATAGCTTGCCGTTGTGCATGAACCCGGTACCGGGTTGTGGAGTCATAATGTGCTGGTCGGTCCAGCTCTGGCCCTCGTCCGCCGACCGGCGCCAGTAGTTGTGCCCGCTGTAGAGCAGGCCCTCCCCCTCACTGACCCGCGGGGAGGCGCTCCAGTACGAGGCCTGCGTCTGCACTATGTAGGACAGCAGGATATCATCGTTGGGCAATCGCAGGAGAGTTGGGTGACCCCAAAACGAACTGGGATGGTCCCGCCCGCCGGTGGCTGGAGCCACCAGGGAAAACTCCTCGCTCCAGGTCCGCCCGCGATCCTTGGAGGTCCGGCCGACAATTCCTGTCGTCCAGTCATCGGGGGCCTTAGTGATATCAATATGGGACGCAAACAGCAGTGTTCCATCTTTCAGCTCGACGATGTCGCCCATCCCTCCGTGTCCAGGGGGCGTTTCTATCCGCGTCACTTCGAACAACGGATCGCTCGATCCGGATACAGCCGCCACCGCCACCAGTCCTGCCACGAACAGAGTTGTCAGAGCAGTCATCTTTTGTGCCTCCTTAATAGAAATTACCGGCATGGTTCATTGCTATTGCCAACGTGGAAGCTTATATTGGGCAGTTTCTCCACTTTCGTCTCCAGTTAGGCTGGTATTCAACTTTTTGGCAAGAGCTTCCAAATTGAGTCGCTCGCCCGGTTCCCAATTCCTCTGAATCAGCCTGTGCTTAATAGTTTCGATGACTCGATGACACTGAGTCGTGCGTCGCATCACCTTGCCCCATTTTGCAATATTTGATATATGTATACTATATAATCATGTGCCAAATTGTCAATCGGTATACTACTGTTCGTAATGCTGAAGATGAAGCTCGCCCAAAAAATCTTCCTGAGACTTGATAAAGACAATGCTATTTGGTAATATATGTCTGATAACAGTGAAATCAAACCAGCGCAAGGATGATTGATGATGCACTCGACAGTCGTGGTGACAGCAATGGTAGGATTGTTGGTGACTTGCATTTTGTTCTGTGAGAGTGGGCAAGCACAGGAAGTTGAACTCGGCAGCGACGTTGAGGTCACTGCAGTGCCGCTGTCTAAGCAACATATAGCAGCCGTTAACCGCGAGAGACGCATTGTTGTCAACAACGACGTCGGCTACCCGTTGGAGTCGTTCGACGTGACGCCCGATCAGTGGGTGGCCGCCCGCTTCAGTCTATTCGACGAACCGGGCAGCCAGGTGGACTCTATCTCCTGGTGCATTGATGAGGGCAACTACGCCTGCTACCCCAGTAAGGTTCTACCGATGGTAATCTATCCTGGAATGCAGAAGTGGCTTGACGCCGGTGTG
>JALGTD010000201.1 GCA_029821515.1 Candidatus Zipacnadia bacterium
TCCAGGATAAGACAGTTCTCGCTTCCTGTCTTCCCCACTGCAGTTAGGCAAGTTAGCAGGGCAAGCAGGCTCAGGACTATCGGAGCCGGCCTCGTGCGGATTAGCCGCAAGCTCACTATAGATGACCTCCACAAATATAATCGGCTATTCCCTGGCAATATGTAGATTACCAGGTTTCACTTATTATACCCGTGGAGAGCAGGTCTTGAACTTATGATGAGCTAACCTTGAGTTTAGTGTTGCTGCGATCAGCAAAAAATACTTATGAAGAGGGCTTACTGGAGTAGGGAGTATGCTGATTCTGTGACAGTGGGGTGTTGAGGAGACGATGGGAGCGAGGAAACCACATCAGCCCGCATCCAGGCAAACAGACTGATCAGCAATACTAACCTGCACAGTATTTGCATACTGAGCAGATGTCATCCTGCCGTCGGACTGGTTTTATTAGCTCCGAATCCTGGGCAGCCGCTGCTTAATCACCGGACTGGCGCCGACGCACAAATACTCCCATTCCCAATAGTCCAATGGCAAATATAGCCAGAGTAGCGGGTTCGGGGATACGCGAGTCGGGGCGCAGAAGGTGTCCATCTATTGAGCCGTCGCTTGGCGCGAACAGTGGATCGTCTAGTAGGAAGCCAGCATTCCAAAACTCATTGAGACCTAGCCCACCGGCCTGTCCATTCTTTGCATAGAAGTCGCCCCAAACCGGCAGGCGGTTGCTGGTGAACTCAATATTGAAGGTTGTACCCCAGGTCTCGTCGAATTTTGTGCCGTAAAGGTCGCCGGGCATATCCGGATTACCACCCCCGGGCTCGAACCACTCGCCGATGAATGCCTCCGTGTAGTCCCCGGTGATGTCCCAGATATCACCTTCGGGCAGTGGCTCCGAGGTTTCTATGATGAAGTGGCTAACCGTTCCGTCATAGACGCGGATTTCGTATTGGTAGTGGTAAAAGCCCGCCTCGGTCTCGCTGACCCACCACTCTATCTCCGCCGAGAACCAGTCTTCGTCGTCACCAGGGTCATTGACCCAGATACCGCTCCCGTCATCGGGCGTAGCAATCAACTGGCCGTGGTAGGTTACATCGCCCAGCACGGCAGTGCCGGCCAGCAACACTACCGCCAGTATGGCAACCAGCATCACATAAGCATATCTTCTCATTTCAACTACACCTCACTTGTTGGGTCGTGTGCATACGAACGTGACATGTCCCATACAGGGCGAACTTTGGGCTTGTCCATTCGGATTGGCACTCTCCTGCTATTTGCCGCAGCAGCCTTGTTATGCTCACACAAATAGCAAGTTCGCCACAGCGAAACTGGCTCTCCCAGCAAGGGATCATTCAACCGGCAGTGCAATTCTTTGCATTCTCTGAATCCCCCACGCCAGTAAGGCCGCCAGAATACGAAGGTCACCAGGTGCTCACAGTTCGGTCGTTGTTGTTTCACCAGGCGACCTATACTTGCCAGCAACCGAGGCCACCAGGTAACCAGGCTGACGATCCGTTCGATACTCATAATCTACGCAACCTATCTTTTTCTTTTATGTGGCTATTGTTAAATGGAGTATACCATATTGTACAATATTTGTCAAGTGTATTCGAAGTATTTCTAAAGCCTTACCAAATAATCCCAATATTAAAGCACTATCGAGCGGACAACACGCCATCTGCTAAGCAAGTAACAGAACAGTTGGCGTATGTACCGAGACTTAGTACTGCCAGCGGGCAAAGACATCAGTGCCGCCGGGAAGACCTCTTGCCCAGGCTATTTTCCCACGCCATTATCTGAAACAGCCCAGCGGCATCGGAGGTGATATTCGGCTCGCCGACTTGCATGCGGATAGGCGGGGGACTTGCTTCTCACAACTGGCCGGGGGGCGGTGGCGGAAGTTTCGTGGAAATGACTATAATCGCAGCCATGCTGGTGCACGGCATGCTCATCTACTCCCGGGGGGCGGTCAGCGGACAGCCCTATCTCCACTTCGGCGCAGTCTCCCGCAAGGCTCCCGACAAAGAGCTTTATCGCGAAAGGTGCCTGAAATTGGGAGAGAACATCGCTACCAAAGCCAAGCAGCTTTTCCCGCGTCCCTAGCGTTTCGGCTTGGGAGTGCGCAATTGAACCGGTTGCCTGGCGATAGCACAACTCAGTCGCCGTAGTATAGTGCCACGGTGACAATGCGCCGCGGTGGCACTTCGGGTAGCTCAACCTGGCCTTCCCCATCAATGCTTAGCGGCTCGATTGGGTCCTCGTTCAGATTTACCAGGTCCGCCCGTGTTATCGGGCGATAACAGGTCAGATGTCCGGAAGTAGCCTGCTCCGATATATTGTAGAATCGGACAACCAACGCCTCGTCGCGCTCGGCCTTTTTGACGCACGTGACTACCAGCTCGTCCGGCTCAACTGTCAGAAAGCTAAGCCGCTCGTACTCGCCGTCTTCGCACAGATCTGATGTCACAGCACGCAGCGGCGTCTTCTGCGCCGCCGAATTCTTCCATATCTGTGCAGCAAACCAGCTTGATTGGTGCGGCACCAGTGCATAGCGGAAAGTATGTTTGCCCGGGCACTGAGCCTCCGGGGCAGCAGTCTTCGGGCCGGCGTTTCCTGAGCGGGTCAGCAGGTCACCACGCGAAAGCCAGCCGACACAGCGCAGCAGTGTCACAGCAATGACCGCCCCTCCCTCCTCCCGGAGCACCTCATATTCGGGTAGGCCCACCGTACATACAGCCAGGCCCTGCTGACCGTCATTTACATCTACGAAGCCCTGCGTCGGCTTGGTGGGCTGGGGAGGCTGGCACCAGCCTTCGGCTTCCGGCAAGTCGAGACTGCGCGTGACCACGTCGAAGTGCCCTTCAGCATAACACTCGTCTACCACATAACCAGTGGGAAACCATACTCGCAGGCGGTGGTCCCGCGCCTGGTTATCCACGGTGGTTTGAAAGCCGATGCGGGGACTATCCACAGTTAAGCTTACCAGAGCACTTACCGGGCATGCTGTGGTCTGCTCGGCGCGGGCTGTGCGATCGTCAGTAAGCGAAGCAGGAAGCTCCAGAGTCAGATCAATCCGCAGAGTGGCTCGCAGCGGCCCGCGTTCTACTACCGAGATCTGGGCTGAACTACCCGCAGAGGTGACCGTCATACTCTGGGCAGCCGGGGAGTAGTCGTACTCGTCGCCGACATCTTCGGTATCCTCCAGCAGATGGCAGCCGTCATACACAAGACCGCTGGCCTTCTCAGTAATCCGCAGCGTCCCATTAGTCTGGACCTCTATCCGTAGATAATGGTTTTCAATCCAGTTCGCACCAATACGCAAGTCTGTTGCTGTAAACTTCTCAGGGGCGGTTGTCGTTGCGACAGTGTAAGCAGCGAAGCCCAACGGCGGGACATCTGCCGGGATGAGTGTCTCTACTTCCCACAGCAGTTTGTCCTCAGGGATACCGGCTTCATACTCGCAAACCTGCTGGTTGACGATTTGACTCGGGACGATTTCACCTTCCGCATTCCTTACTAC
>JALGTD010000202.1 GCA_029821515.1 Candidatus Zipacnadia bacterium
CGAGCAGCCAGCACAGCATCAGCGATCAGATTGTTAGTGATTGTGCCGGCTGTGGTCTCCATCGCCTGCAGGATCGGCACGCCACTGCCCAACAGGGTAGCGAGGGTCCGCGAGAATCGCGCAATGGCGACCTTATGGGTTAAGCTCCCAAAGACAGGCACCTTTAGGGCGAGCATATCCCAGATCCGCTTACCGGTCTTAGTTGCTTTGACGCGATTGACCACTATAACCAGCCCGACGATGATAATAATAGCCATCCACCACTTATGGATGATGAAGTCACTGGCACGCATAAGCATAAGAGTAGGCAGCGGGAAGGCATCCTCTTCTAGCCCCAGGTCTTTAAACAGTTTAATGAACTGCGGCAGGATGTAGGTGGTCAACATCAGGACAATGCCGGTGGCGAAGAATAATACCACTACCGGGTATGTCATCGCTGACTTGATTTTACGGCGCAGCTCCATATCCTTCTCAATAAAGAGCGCCAGGCGGCTTAGCGTCTCGTCGAGGACACCGCCGACCTCACCGGCTCGCACCAGACCGATAGCCAACTGCGAGAAGATATTGGGGTATTTACCCATGGCCTGACTAAGGCTGGCGCCGCCTTCTATCTCGCTCTCAATGTCCCGAATGATCGTCTTAAGCCGGTAGCTGGAAGTTTGCTGTTCGAGAACATCAAGGCAACGGATCAGGGAGACACCGGCGTTAATCATGGTGGCGAATTGGCGATAGAAGATGGAGAGGTCCTTGAGTTTGACGCGCCCCTGGAAGATAACGAACCCTCCCGCTCCTTTTTTCTTAGCGCGAGTGGCAGTCTTCTTCTCGCTAACTGTACTTACAAACAGGCCCTTGCCGCGGAGCTGTTCGAGAAGAGTGTCTTTACTGGCGGCCTCCGCCGTTTCTTCAATCTGTTGGCCGGTTTTGTCCCGTGCGACGTATGTAAAAGTTGGCATACTCGTCTACCTCCCTGCCTCCCCAATCTACAACAACTGATAGTGATATTGCAGCACACAGTTTATATTGTTGTTATACCCAAACAGCGGACGATTATCACCTGCACCGACTGTCGCCTGGAGACGCTACCTGCCCACACCCGCCAGCATTTTCTCCAGTTCGGCGGGATTGTGCGCCCGATTCATTGCCACCTCAAGTGTGATCATGCCTCGTTGTTGCAGATCACGCAGGGCCTGGTCCATGGTCTGCATACCCTGCTCTGCGCTGGTTTGGATAATTGAGTGCATCTGGAAGGCTTTGTTCTCACGGATTAGGTTACGGATCGCCGCGCTTGCGATCATTACTTCAATGGCGGCTACGCGTCCGGGCTGGCCAGCTCGGGGCAGCAACTGCTGAGACAGAATAGCTAATAGGTTATTGGACAACATCACGCGGATCTGCTCCTGCTGCGAGGGCGGAAAGACGTCAATAGCACGATCAACCGACTCGGCTGCGTTGTTGGTGTGCAGGGTCGCCAGCACTAAGTGGCCGGTTTCCGCTGCAGTGATAGCAAGCTGGATCGTTTCTAAGTCGCGCATCTCACCGACTAGCAACACATCGGGGTCTTCGCGTAGTGCCGAGCGCAGAGCATTGGCGAAACTGAGGGTATCTTCGCCTACTTCTCGCTGGTTGATGACCGATTTTTTGTGCGAATGCAGATACTCAATGGGATCCTCGATAGTGATTATATGCTCGCCACGCTCTTCATTGATCTGGCCGATAATTGCGGCCTGCGTGGTGGATTTACCGCTACCGGTCGGACCGGTAGTCAGAAACAGGCCGCGACGCTTGTGGGCCAGTTCCTCAACCACCGGCGGCAGGCCCAATTCCTGGATTGTCGGTATGCGCGTAGGGATCAGACGCAAAGCGCCGGCAACATTGCCTCGCTCGCGATAGATGTTGACACGGAAGCGCGCGATCCTGCGCATAGCGTACGAACAATCCAACTCCAGCTCAGTCTCAAACCGTTGAATCTGATCATCGGAGAGGATATCATAGAGTATCCGCTGGACTATTGGAGCGGTCAGCGGTTCGTAGCGGGCCATCCTAAGCTCGCCGTCAATTCTTAGCACTGGCGGGAGGCCTACGGCCAGGTGCAAGTCAGAGGCATCGTTTTCGACAACAATCTCCAGCAGCTCGTCAAGATGTATGTCCTCAACTGGCTTGCGCTTGGGCTTGCGAGTAGCAGCAGGGGCCTGTGTTTGTTCTGCCATTAAGTAGACCTCCTATTGATATTGTGGGGGCTTGGGAAGAACTAAGCGTAAGCTCCAGCAGTGGAGACAACACGCGTGACTTCCTCAACCGTGGTGATTCCATTTAAGACCTTGGTCACGCCATCGTCCCGCAACGTTGTCATCCCGGAGGCGATTGCTGCTTCGCGAATCTGGCCGGCCGACGCCCGGCGCACGATAAGTTCGGCGATTTCCTCGTTCATTTCCATCAATTCGAATAGACCTATGCGGCCGCGGTAGCCGGTGCCGCGACACGCGTCACAGCCGGTGCCATGGTATAAAACGGTGTCCGCATGTTCCGGAGCATCGGGGTCAATGCCCAGTCCCAGTAGCATGTCCCGTCGAGGTTCATAAGGTTCTTTACAATGAGGACATATCTGGCGCGCCAGGCGCTGGGAAATTGAAGCAATTACAGAGGAAGAAATCAAGAACGGCTCCACCCCCATATCCACCAGTCGAGTAACCGTCGAAGGAGCATCATTGGTGTGCAGGGTGCTGAGCACCAAGTGACCAGTCAGCGCCGCCTGGATAGCGATTTCTGAGGTTTCCAGGTCACGGATCTCGCCCACCAGAATAATGTCGGGATCCTGGCGCAGGAAGTACTTCAAAGCAATTGCGAAGGTCAGACCGGCTTTACGGTTCACGTGGACCTGGCTCAGACCATCAAGCTGATACTCCACTGGGTCTTCGATGGTAATGATATTTACTTCCACCGAGTTCAGATTGGTCATAATATTGTACTGGGTGGTCGTCTTACCGCTGCCGGTTGGGCCGGTGGACAGTATCATGCCGTTGGGCTGTTGAATAAGGTGGTGGACTCTGGTGAGCATCTCGTGACTAAAGCCGAGCTCTTCCAGACCAATCTGGATAGATTGCTTATCCAATATTCTCATCACGCACTTCTCCCCGATTGTCGTCGGGATGATTGACACGCGCAAATCATAATCCCGCTGAGCGTGACGGACGTGGATGCGCCCATCCTGAGGCACACGCCGCTCGGCGATATTCATATCAGACATAATCTTGAATCGGGAGATCAACGGAGAGTGAACATATTTGGGCAACGGCATCATGTCATGGAGTATGCCGTCTATGCGATAGCGAATCCTCACCTTGTTCTGGTAAGGCTCAATGTGGATGTCACTGGCCCGCTCTTGAATGGCCCGCTGGATCAGTACCTTCGCGATCTTAATAATGGGAGCTTCGTCGGCAATATCCGCGATGCGATCGGTTTCAATACGCTCCTCCCCCAGTCCCGCTTCCTCAGCCTGCACAGGATGCCTGAATCGCGCACTGATTGGGTAAGGCTGTCCATATCAACACCGGCCATGGTCTCGACCCCTCTGCCTGCTGCTGTGGCTGCCGGTGTGCTCTCGAACGCTTTCACGATAGCATTATCAATTGCTGCGGGATCGGCCAGTAGCGGTTCAATATCAGTCTGCAGGTAACGCTTAAGGTCGTCGCCGGCAATAACATCATCCGGGTCGGCCATAGCCACCCGGATCGTTCCTTCGCCCCGTCCGATGGGAATAGCGCGGTATCTCTCCGCTAGATCCCGGGGAAGTAATACCGCTACTGCGGTATCAAAGTCGCGGCTGGCCAGATCATAGAACTCAAGCCCCATCGCCTCAGCCGCCGTCTCGTAGAGGGCTCGCCGCTCGACCAGGCCCAGGTCCGCCAGGACATCACGCAGCGTCTGAGTGGTTTCCTCCTGCACGTGCTGAGCTTCCTGGAGTTGTTCCTGGGTCAGTACACCATTTTCAATCAGCAGATCACCAAGTGACGTAGCCCGACTGGCGCGTCGCATCTATGACCACCTCAGCTCAAATAGACCAGCATTATTGCCGCACGTTGGTTACCTATTATGGATAATAACTATTATACGCCCGGCGCTCAAGTATGTCAACCCAGGTGCCACAAGTACCTGTGCTGGAGCAAGGCTAACCATTGGCTCAGAACATGGTGGTAGGCTGACGTCTATTAATTCAGTTCGTCCAGCGTCAGTACGCACTCTATGAGCAGTCCTGACGCCCAGCTATGCGGGGCAGCCCAGTAGAGAGTGTCAGGTTGTATGCCAATCAACTCGGGCAAAAGGCCGGTGGGTGTAGCATGATCCAGGGCGAAGTTGATGTACTCTATCGCTTGTTGTTTGTATCCCTCGGATTTGTTGCTACTCCTGTTTGTATAGGCCTGGGCCAGGCGCAGGCAGACCCAGGCCGCCCATAGCGTATTGACGCAGCCGATAGCCCCTCCCAAGTACCCATCGCCTTCATAACGGCGGATGCCTTCTCCATTGTCTAATTCAGTAGTAAGACGTGTTTGGATGATTGCCAGATTTGATTCAATCATCGCGCAGTGCTCGGGGTTGTCAACCCGAAGCAGACCAAAAGGCTCCGCCAAACCCAGGGTAGACGAGTCCACGGTGGGATCCTCCCCGCCCGATTCGTCCCGGCCGCGAGGGAAGTAACCGTCGTGGTAGGCGTTAATGGTCGCCTCACGCACTTGATCCGCTGCTGTGGCCCAGTGGTCTGCTTGCTGGTGCTCATCTCTCGCTTCGGCGCACCTGGCAGCAGTTCGTAGTGCTCGGTAGATCGCGGCGTTGGTATAAACAAAACTACCGCAGTAGGTCTCCCACAGATCGCAGGCCGAATGGTGCCAGCCATCATCGCCTATGCTGTCTGCCAGGGCCTCCGCTCCCTGCTGCACAGCCTCCCAGCAGTCCTGAGTTTCTGTTGGCTGCCTTTCTTCGGGCACCGTGAGCAGGTAGGTTGCTAACAGATGCACTGCTGAAGCGCTCTGGTCGAGCTGATGAAAATCCTCGCGTAGCGACCACGATGCGGCGGTCGTGCCGTCAGTCCAGTAACGTTGTGCCCAGCGCCCCGAAGGAAGTTGAGTTCGAGCCAACCATTGGGCCTGGCCCTCCAGGTAGTCGCTGAATCCGGCCCGGTGCAGAGCCAGGGCCGCCGCGGCTGCATCGCGCGGCCAGCAATAGCCGTAGCCGCCACAGCGCAGGTAGTGGGGGTCAAATTCCGGCGCAGCTATGAAGCAATTCTCGTGACTGTCATACAGCAGACTCATAGCCAGCAGCGCGCGCTGATAGGCCTCTTCCAGCTTATCACTGACCGAGACAGTGCATCGCTGGGCCAGCCAACGGCGATTTTGCTGCACTGTGGCCTCTCGCAGCCCGGGCACACCGCGCTCGCGCAGCTTCCGGAACTGCTCTGAGCTGCGCTCGAAGCTTTGGGCTGCCGATATGAGGATCTGAATTTCGCGCGTCTGGCCCGGCTCCAGTTGCAGATGATAGCCCACCGCGAAGTCTACCTGGCCGATGTCCTCGGGCTGGCCGTTGAGGTGACCGTCGTACATATCGTGCTTGGCGCTGCCCGGAGACTGCTGGTCAATGGACTTACCGCAGCGCCATATATCGGGCCGCGTTCCCCCCACCGTCAGCACTATGTCACGAAAATACTGGATGATGTAGCCTTCGTCCGGGACGTAGCGGACAGCTTGCTTGAGGGAAGCCTCACCGAGATTTAAGTCAAAGTAATGAAGAAAGGTGCCCTGGAAGGTGCCATCACCAATATTGGTAACGTTTATCATACGCACCAGGGCATCAATATCGGGCGGGCAAAAATCCTGGAAAGTCAGTTGCAGCGGCGGCGTAGCCAGTTCCAGTTCGGTGACTAAAACATTGGTCTGAGGCAAATAGTGTTGCTGGCGAGCGAATTGCTGCTCGAATGTCCAGATAAACAAGCCGTGGCCAGGCTCACCGACATAGAGCGCGGGCAGGCATTCATGTATGTTCTGGGCAAAATCAATGCGCGGATAGAAGAAGGTCATTATCTCCCCAGCGCTGCCCAGTGTTGCCAATACCCGCCCGTTACCGACTGCTGCCGTTGGCAAGTATATGCCCATTGCTATCCAGCGTATCTCTCCCTGTGGTCTACGCTATTCCGGCACTTCGGCCTGCACCGGATTAGTGAGAGTGCCGACTAGTTCCAATTCTACCTCTACTACATCTCGGTCCTGCAGCTTGAGGCCTTGAGCGTGCCCGACTCCCGCCGGGGTGCCCGTGGCGATGACATCACCAGGCCGCAGCGTACAGATGCCGGAGATGTAGGCGATTATCGTTGGCACGTCAAAGATCATCAGCGCGGTATTGGCATCCTGCTTGGTCTCGCCATTCAGACGAAGCGCGATGTCCAGGTCACTAATATTGGGCACATCGCTCATCGGCACCGCACATGGCCCCATCGGGGCGAAGCTGTCGAACCACTTTCCGTTCAGCCAGGCAAAGAACTTATCTCGCTCACTCATATCCTCGCGGCCCCGGCCCCATTCCCGCTCGGAGATGTCGTTGAAGGCGGTGATTCCGGCTACATAGTCCAGCGCCTGCTCGATCGGAATATGGCGGCCAG
>JALGTD010000203.1 GCA_029821515.1 Candidatus Zipacnadia bacterium
TCTATCTCTAGCCATGCCGGGCGCATATCAGTCAACCTTTGGAAGCCCGCGAGAGTCTCTCAGCCTGGTTGTGATTTTACGCCCTGCTGCAGGGCACTGTCAAGTTGAGCAATCTTGTGCCGGCTTCTAGATCTGCCCGCGTCAAACCGGCATTGTTGGGTACCAGCAAACCACCCGGGCTGCGAACTGTCCCGGCACTCAACAATAGCTATATGGTGCTCCATCTTTGCTGGAGCTACTCATCACAGCCGATTTGTTGGCAAGCGCCCTCTATTCCGGAGGCAATCGCAAGGTGGCCAGTCGAATCTGCCAACGTTTCGGCTTCATCCTCGTCGCCGACTTCCTCCCTGTCTTGCTCCCCCGTTACCTCCCTATCCTCGGGTTCGTTCCGCCGCTGGTCAATAACAGCCAGCAAATGAGCATACAACAGCGCCCGGTCAACAATCGCCTCCCTTCGTCTAGTGATGGCTTCTTTGCCATCCTCCCTGTAATGTCGCTGACGGGGTTTCATGGTGCTCCTCTCATCACCCTGATTGTAGGTCTGCGAGTATCTTACGGGTTCGGTACAGCCGCGACTTGACCGTACCTTGTTTGACCTGCAAGCGCGCAGATATCTCTGCTATCCGATAGCCTCGCACATACAATTCCAGAGTCGCGGCATATTGCGGCGGCAGAATAGACAAAATCTGCTGCAATTCTATCTGCAAATACTCCTGCTGCTGAGTTATCTCCATCGCCGACATTCTGACCAGAACATTGGGATATGTGACCGGCAGGCGGCTGCTGGCAATTAGCTTCCGGCAGACGTTTCGAAGCGCCCCCCGTAAATATCGCCGAACTGCCTCGCGGTCGTCGAAAGTAAACTCGTTGGGGCTGGTAACCAGTCGGTGCAGAATATGGGCCAGCACTCCGACCAATATATCCTCCATCTGTTCGTGATCCCTGACGTTAATAGCGGCCTGAACCTGCTGACAGCAGTAGTCGAAAGTGTCGGGGTTGAGCAGTTCATGATAAGCCATGACTATCTCGGGGCGCTCGCCTGCGAGCTTTTTCAGCTTCTCCAGCGTCTGCTCCTGCACCCCCCAAGTGCGTAGATCTCGTTTCCAAGCCATATCGCTTTTGCCACCTTTGCCTTGAATTTGATCCCTGGGCAGAGAAGCGTCGGCGATATCCATCGCTGCCGGGCAGTCACAGATGAGGAGCTGATCGCTGCTTGATCTACAGGCCCGCGATCCCAGTCAGTAGCGGATGGCGTAATCGGCTGGGACGACCCCGAATTGCTCCCTCTCGTACTACCTGCCAGCGAACTTACTAGCTGGCTATCGGTCTCGGTCCTCGTTTACTTGTCTCTACTTGCTACCTGGTGGTAGCCGCTTCTCACATCACCTCCCTGAAAGTTTTTGATCACTTTTCCGCCCAGGTTGAGCCGGTTTTCACTATTACTATACCTCGGCAGACCGATTCGGTTCCATCTCAGATGCAATAATTAAGTGATGGCGAGGACTGGCCCCGGCTACCCGACGATAATTCCGCCGCCCAGTAGCAGATCGCCGCGATAGAATACGGCCGACTGGCCCGGTGCAACGGCCTGCTCGTGGGCGCCCAATATTAGCTGAGCAGTGGTAGGACTATCGGGGTGAACAATCGCTGGAATCGGCTCGGCCCGATAGCGCAGCTCTACGGTAACCGGCAACTCCTGGCCGATCCGCGGAGAAGCCACCGAGACCCAGTTGACCTCATTCAGTTCACACTCGTAGCGTGCTAACGTCTCGCGCGGGCCGACAATCAGCACGTTGTCATTGACGTCCTTGCCAATCACATAGAGCGGCACCCCGCCAAGGCCCAGGCCCCGGCGCTGGCCTATCGTATAGTTGGGCAGGCCGCTGTGACGGCCCAGCTCTTCCCCGCCAGCGGTGCAGATCGGCCCCGGCGTGAACTCTATGCGCTCCCGCAATAAATCGCGGTAGTCGCCGCTGATGAAGCAGATATCCTGGCTGGCCGGGACGGCATCCGGATTCAGACCCAGCACACGGGCTGACTGCTGGACCTCATCGGCCGTGCAATTGCCCAGGGGAAATAGCGTGCGAGCAAGCTGCTGCTGGCTCAACTGGTAGAGAACGTACGACTGGTCCTTGCTACGGTCGGCGCCGCGTAGCAAGCGGTAACGCCCCTCGCGCCAGGCTTTGCGCGCATAATGGCCGGTGGCCAGGTAGCGGCAGCCAGCCGCAGTGGCCACCTCCAGCAACGCGTCCCACTTGATGAACTGATTACACCGCACGCAGGGGTTAGGCGTGCGCCCGGCCGCGTACTCGGCGCAGAAGTAGTCAATGACCTGCTGGCGGAACCGTTCACGGAGGTCAACCACACAGTGTTCTATGCCCAGTCGCCGGCAGGCCACCGTCGCCCGGCGCAGCGCTGCCCGCTGGTCGAGGCCCAAGTCCATTGTCACCCCAGTCACCGACCAGCCTTGCCGCACCAGCCGCGCCGCGGCTACACTGGAGTCAATCCCGCCACTCATTGCCACCATTACGGCTCTCATCATTTGTTCACACAGGACCAATCTGTCTCCACCAAATTCCGTCCAGACAGTAATATGCAGTTCCTTATCCTACGGTACACTCCCTTCACGGCCCGGCTCGACGCTGGTACCTGCGGCCAATTAGAGTTATAATCTCTGATGTAGTACTGATGCGGTTACTCTCAGCCAAGAAGGTTTGAGTGCTTATGATATACTTGGATCATGCTGCGACGACGCAGGTTGCGCCGGAAGTCTTCACGGCGATGCAGCCGTTTTTCCAGGACCAGTACGGCAACCCCTCCAGTTGGTACAAGCTGGCTCACACCTCCGCAGCGGCCATAGACGAGGCGCGCCAGCGGCTGGCTGAGTACGTTGGGGCCAGTCCCCGCGAAATCTACTTCACCGGCTGCGGCAGCGAGGCCGACAACTGGGCCATCAAGGGCACCGCCCAAGCGCTTAGGGACAAAGGCCGGCATATTATCACATCGCAGATAGAACATCACGCAGTGCTCCACGCCTGCCAGGCGCTGGAGCAGGACGGTTTTGAAATTGCCTATTTGCCGCCCGACAATAGCGGACTGATTGCTGCCGAGCAGGTGGCCGAAGCCCTGCATGATGATACCATTCTGGTCAGCATAATGCACGGCAACAACGAGGTTGGCACCCTTCAGCCAGTTGAAGAAATCGGCGAAATCTGCCAGCAGCGCGGCGTGCTATTCCACAGCGATATGGTGCAGACGCTGGGCAAGCTGCCGCTGAATCTGGCGCAGATGCCCGTGGATATGGCGGCATTCTCGGCCCACAAGGTATACGGCCCAAAGGGTGTGGGGGCGCTGTACTTGCGTCGCGGCGTGAAGATTCGCAATTTGCTGGACGGCGGCGGCCAGGAGTGGGGCAAGCGGGCCGGCACTGAGAATGTCGCAGGGATCGCCGGCTTCGGTAAGGCGATTGAGCTTCTCCAGCAGC
>JALGTD010000204.1 GCA_029821515.1 Candidatus Zipacnadia bacterium
TGCCTTGACGGCTTTCATGATCTTCACCATGTTACCTTTGAGCTTCAGTTGCCGTGTCATCATCCCCTGGATGGGATCCAGCTTCACTTCGATGACTTTCTTCCACACTGACACGGGCGCAGAGATCACGAACTCCGGGCTCTTCTCTGAGCGATCAGCGACCAGGGAAGCGCCGCGGGATTTGCCGTGCCAGAGGTCAATGTAGAGAATCGCTTCCTCACTCATCTCACCTTCAGGCTCGACTACGAAGTAGAAATCGCCCTCCCAATTCGCGGCGGCATTGGCGTAGGCTTCACTACCGTTAACGGCATCGTGAAATTCAGCGACCCATTCTTCAGAAGGGAACATCGGCATCTCTAGCCTCCTTGCTCGTTAAGTTGGAACCAGCCAAGTGTACGGGGAGTTATAGGGGCAGGTTTGGGACCTCTCCTGTCCGAACTTGGCCCTGACGGTACAGTAACAGTACGTGCCTGAACGAAACCTGCCCCTGTGTAGATTCCAGAACCCCTGTCTATGAGTATTATAACTTGTTTGCGGATGCTTATCAAATGGTTACTCTTCAAGATAGGGGCAGGTTTCGAGTCTGTCATGCCCGAACGAACCCACTCAGACCTGGCTCTGCCGACCCAGGAACGATCCCTGCACGAACGAAAACGAACACTGCCCCTGGACACCGGGAGCAAAAACATGTATGATTGTGATAGTTGAGCCTCTCCTGGCGACATGTGTTAGACTCCATCTTGCAGCCAGTCGCTCTTCCAGTCAGTCGCTGGACAACCTCCCTTACATCCTCTGGCTCACCAGGAGAGGCTCTAGTGACGCCCGACTGACACTCCCGCCTGAGTTTGAACCTTTCTGAGGGGGGCAAAGTGGCACAGCCGTGGGTAACGTATACTACTTCAACGGGCGGGGCTCTGACCAAGGTAATCAAGGAGAAACCAATGGAAAACATTAGCTCACTAATTCCCTTTCTCATCCCCATCGTTCTGCTGCAACTCGGATTGATGGTCTTTGCACTGGTGGATTTGATCCACCGCGAAAGAACCAAAGGCCCCAAGTGGGTCTGGGCGTTCGTCGTTATCTTTGTCAATCTCATTGGCCCGATTGTCTATCTCGTAGTCGGGCGGGAGGAATGAATGACCGCAATTCGCGTGGAAGGTTTGCAGAAGTTT
The DNA here is from genome assembly GCA_029821515.1 of Candidatus Zipacnadia bacterium. Lineage (GTDB taxonomy): Bacteria > Armatimonadota > Zipacnadia > Zipacnadales > Zipacnadaceae > JALGTD01. The sequence goes on from JALGTD010000204.1 coordinate 1,173, forward strand.
TACGGCCCGGTGCGCGCGCTCGATGGCTTGGATCTCACGGTGGAGCCGGGCACGGTCTTTGGTTTTCTCGGCCCCAATGGCGCCGGTAAGACGACGACCATCCGGGTTCTCACCGGTCTGGCGCATGCTACCGAAGGCCGTGCCTGGGTACTGGGGGCAGAGATTACCGCCGATGGTCATGAAATCGCCCGCCGCATTGGCTATCTGCCGGAAGAACCCGCGTTTTATCCCTGGATGACCCCGCGCGAGTTTCTGGATCATGTCGGGCGCGTGTTCGGACTTTCGGCCAGCGAACGCGCGGCGCGCGTCAAAGAACTGCTTGAGATGGTAGGGTTAGCCGAGGTGGGCAAACGACGTATCGGCGGCTTTTCGCGGGGGATGCGCCAACGGCTGGGTCTGGCACAGGCACTGGTCAACCGACCCGAGGTGCTGTTCCTCGACGAGGCGGTGAGCGCGCTGGACCCGGCCGGGCGCAAAGAAGTGTTGGAACTGATCGAGCACCTTCGCGGGCAGTGCACCGTGTTCATGTCCACGCACATCCTGGCGGACGTAGAGAGGGTGTGCGACACCATCGGCATCATCGCGCGCGGGCGGCTGGTGACCCAGGCGCCCCGCGAGGCTTTGCTGGCCCAGTATGCGATACCCGCCTTTGAGGTAGAGACCGACAGCGGTTTTGAAGCGCCGCTCAACGGCTGGGCCGAGGCGTTGCACCAGACGAGTTGGGTCCAATCCGTTTCAATCAGTGGACTGAAGGGCCGGGTCATCGTCCATGAACATGAAATAGAGACGGCCAAGCGAGAACTGCTGCCTTCTGCCGTGCAGGCCGGACTTGTGCTGACGCGCTACGAAATGCTGCGGCCATCGTTGGAAGACGTCTTCTTGCGGCTGGTAGGCGAGGGAGGGGAAGTATGAACTTCTTAGCTGCTCTTCGCAAAGAATGGCTGGAACAGTGGCGGACATACCGTCTGCTCATGTTGGGAGTGGTATTGGTTGTCTTTGGGCTGTTATCGCCGTTGTTTGCCAAATACACACCCGAGATAATCAAGCTAATCCCCAACGGCGAGGCCATAGCCCAACTTATACCTACGCCAACGGTGATGGATGCGGTGACGCAGTACATCAAGAACATCGGCCAGTTTGGCGTCATCCTTGCCCTGCTGTTGACCATGGGCGTGGTAGCTCAGGAAAAGGATAAAGGCACGGCTGCCATGATGCTGGTCAAGCCGCTGCCACGCGTGACGTTCCTGGTCGCCAAATTCACGGCGCTGGCGTTGATGTTCGCCGTCACCATCGCCATAGCGGGCGCGGCTTGCTATTACTACACCTGGTTGCTGTTTGGCGCGCTCGACGTGCCGCGCTGGCTGGCACTCAACGGTTTAATGCTTCTGTTTGTGCTGGTCTATGTCGCGCTAACGCTGTTCTGCAGTGTGGTGACCAAATCGCAGGCGGCGGCCGGGGGGCTGGCGCTTTGCCTGCTGTTCATCCTGGGGCTTATCGGCTCAATCCCGGGCTTAGGTGAATATCTACCAGGGCAGTTGATTGCGTGGGGCGGTGGACTCATGGCGGGGAAAGCCGAGGCTTTCTGGCCAGCCTTGTGGGTCAGTGTGGGAATGATTGTTGTCGCGCTAATGGGGGCAAGCCTCATCTTTGAAAGGCAGGAACTTTGACCCATGCCGTACTTCACTTACACACTCATTGTCTCCGCTTCCCATCGCCGACGATAATCTGGTGCTGGGCGAGATCCAGGTCTTGAACCCGCGGCCGCAGGCATTCCATCAGTCTCAAGCCACCGCCCTACAGCAGCTTGGCCATCAGTTGGTGTGTGCCCGGCAGAAAGCCAATGGCTTTGTGGTTTTCTTCTTTGGTCAGGACGGTGGGCAACCGTGAGTTGACTTGTCGAGGTGCTCATTGTAGAATCTTGTGGAGGTTGGCATAATGGTGCAGAGATTCGGCATCATCCTCGCCCCTGGCATCATTTGGTGGACCTCCTGCTGAATTGGGGAACTCTTCCCCATATTCTGCAGGTACCTGCCATATGACGCCGCCGCGGTTAGGCAGATGTTTGCATGGGGAGCTAACGATGGAGCAATCACTGGATGTAAACAACACAATGGAAGCTGCCTCGGAGATTGATGCAGAGATTCGTGCGTTGTCTGTTCGGAATACGCGGAACGTGCGAGCAATCCGCCGCAAGTACTCCCGGAAACTCAAACAGGCAAGCCCGGAGTTCGTTCTCGACTTGGCGAGAGATCTGCTTGAGAACTACGGCTATCGCTGGTTTGGTTATGA
>JALGTD010000205.1 GCA_029821515.1 Candidatus Zipacnadia bacterium
GGGCGCACTGGCGGCACTCCTCGAAAACCTGGAAGAGGCCAGCGAGGCCTTCGTCAAGGTATCCGACAAACCACTGTCCTGGGAGCAGATCCGGAGCGTGATCGAGCTGAGCCGGCAGCAGCCATCCACCGCCGATGGGGAAGGGGTGAAGGTGCTTCTGGCCCACGATGCCCGTGGCCTGGAGGCCGAGGTCGTCTATCTGCTTGGGGTCGGCGATGAAGCCTTCCCGGCTCCCGCCGATAGCTCGCAGCTTCTTGCCGACGAGACAATCAGAGCGCTGCGCGACCGCGCCCGCCAGCAACTGCCTATACCCACCGGTGTGCTTCCCCTGGCTCGTTTTGGCGAAGCAGCCGGCCAGGCCCAGGCCGAGGAGGCTCGCCTGTTCTACAGTTGCCTGACTCGCGCCAGCGACAAGCTGGTGATCAGTTGCCACCTGGAGGAAGACGGGGCGAAGGTTGGGCCCTCGGAGTTTCTTGTCTCGGCGTTGCCCGACGATTTCGTGTTGGGTTCTGTTGACGAGCAGCAGACTGCTGGCTTTGAATGTATCTTCTGGGGACTGGCCAAGCAGGCCCCCGGTGGGCGCGTCAGCCATCAGAATTGTCCAGTAAAGCTGTGCGCCGGCCGGCCGGGTGAGCCGACGGGCCAGGAGCCAGTCGAACTGGAGCCGGGGAGTCAGCCTCAGCCCAGCACCGCACCTATCCTGGCGGAACTTGTGCCCGATTGGCCGCTGAGCGCCAGCTCTATCAATAGCTATCTGAGCTGTCCCCGCCGATTCTTCTTTGAGAAGCTCATTGGTCTGGCTGGCGAAGACCCTGAGGTCTTCGTCTATGGTAGTCTGCTCCATGAGGTTATGGCTCAGCTTAACAAGCTGCCCCCATCCCAGCGAAATCTGGAGCGCGCACTGAGCTTACTCGACGAGACTATCACACGCTATAGCAAGGAATTGAGTTCGCCATATTCGCGCCAACTCTATCACCAGCGGGCGAGGTGGGCCCTGGAGGCCTATGCCCACACCGAACAGTTCCGCGAGGAGTCAATAGCCCAGGAACAGGGATTTGAGTTTGACCTGGCTGATGAGGTGGGGGAGGCCCACCGCTTTCGTGGTCGTATTGATCATATCGTGCCGGATGGCGACGGAGTTGATATTGTTGACTATAAGAGCGGGAAAGTTGACGGCGCTGCTGCGCTGCGCCGGAGTTTCTGCTATCGCGCTGATGATACAGCCAAAGAACCGTCGCAGAGAAGCTACCAGCTCCCGCTGTATGCTCTGGGCTGGGAGAAGACCACTGGTGGTCGCGTGCAGCGGGTTTGCCTGCAGAGCCTTAGTCCCGATGTCAGGCGGCCGTGCCATCGCTCCTGTGTGGAGGTGGTGAGCGACACCGAGCCGCCCGGCGGTGAGAGTGTTACCACTGAGGAGCTCACAGCAATTGCCCACTACCTGGCAGAATTGGCACGGACCATAAAGCAGCGCCCCGGCTTTGCAGGACATCCGCCCCGGGAAGGCTGTACTGCCTATTTTGCCTGTCCCTATGTGTTAATCTGCAGTGAGGCCGAGCCAGGTTGATGAAGATGCAATACGAGTACGAACCCAGCCTGCAACAACGAGCCATCATTGAAGAGCCGCGCCTGGACATCCCCCTGAAGGTGGTGGCGGGGGCTGGCTCAGGCAAGACCTTTGTGCTGGCTCACCGCTTTGTCTGGCTGGTGGTGAGCGGCAAGGTCCCGGAGGCCGACCGCATTCTGGCGCTGACCTTCACCAATAACGCGGCGGCGGAGATGAAGATGCGCATCAAGCGGCTGCTGCGGCTTAACGGTCACGCGGTTTCGGGTCAGCTATGGGTGCATACCTTCCACAGCTTTGCTGCCCGCCTGCTGCGGGAGTGCAGTTACCAGGTGGGTATTGCGCCGGAGTTTCAATTATTGACGGAAATTGGCCAGCAGGTTGAACTTGACCGGATCATTGACGGCATCTTCGCGGGCGATTTCGCGCAGAACCGGGTCCTGACCTCCGGCCGTCTCGCCGACCTGGGATTTTCTTCTCCGGACACGTTCCGTGGCCTGCTCAGCAGGCTGATCAGGTATGCGAAGGGCGGGGGCCTGGGGCCGGCTGAGTTTCGCGGGCAAACGCGAAAACTGAATGAGCAATTCTGGGCGGCGATGCCCAGTGGGCAGGAGGCTGCCGACCTAGATGATGCTACATTTCTTGCCTCCAAACTGCAGCAGCGACTGGGCCGCGCCTTTGGTGAAGAGGCGGTGGCCGATGCCCCAGTAAATGATGCCGGGGCAACTCGCGAGCTGCGCCGCCTGTACTATGCCGACCTTAAGAGTGGTCTGCGGGATGACCTGGACCAGCGGCTGGAGCATGAACGGGAGATTGAACGAGCCATTCTCGATGCGGCGGAGGCGGCTTACCAGCTTTACCAGCAACGCCTGGCAGAAAGTAACAGTATTGACTTCAACGACCAGATAATGATGGCGAGGGGGCTGCTGGCGGACAATTCCGATATTCGCCGCCGCTACCAGGAGAAGTTTCAGTATATTCTGGTGGATGAATTCCAGGATACTTCGCCAGCGCAGATGAAGATGGTGCAAGCCCTGGCTGAGCCTGCGCGGCTGGAAGTTGCGGAATCGGGCCAGGTGCGGGAGGTGGACAGTTATTGCCGACTGATGGTGGTCGGCGACCAGAAGCAGTCAATCTACGGCTGGCGCGATGCCCGCCCCGAAAACCTGGATAAGCTGCTTCCGTTCACCGAGGCTGATAAGGTGGGGGAGACGGCGCTGTTCAGACCGTTGACGGTAACCTACCGGATGGATCAGCAGTTGACTGTCTGCGCCAATCGCGCGGCGGAAAATACTGGGATTGGTGACCCTCAGCTAGCCAGCGCCAGCGACCAACCGGGTACTATCATCAAGGTCAGCCCCTTCGTAGCTGGGGACGACGAGACAATCCGCCACGCTCGTCGGCGTGAAGCAGCCTATATCGCCGAGAAGATCCAGGAACTTGTGCGGGCGCAGGGGCGGTTCAACTACGGCGATATTTGCGTGCTGATGCGCAGGCGCAAGGGCTTTCGTCTGCTGAAGGCCGCATTTGAGGAACGGCAGATTCCCTACCAGGCGATGGGTGGCGTGGGCTTTTTTGACCATCCCCTGGCCCGCGATGTGCTGGCGCTGGCCCGGGTCATAGCGGATCCTTTCGACGACGCGTCGTTAGTGCGATTGCTGACCCGCCCGCCGGTTAACCTGAACGATCGACAACTGTTTCTGTTAGCCACCAGGCCGGCTTCTAAAGAAGACGAAGTGAGCAGCCGCCGACCCGGTCAGCAGGCGATTGTCAGCGCGCTGGCAGAGCTGGTTGAGTATCGGGATGAGTGGCGCAGTGAGGCCGAACGCAGCGAGCTGCCTGGCGAGCGGCTGACGCAGTTCTTTGAGTTGCTCACAAGATTGC
>JALGTD010000206.1 GCA_029821515.1 Candidatus Zipacnadia bacterium
TCTCGGCTGAAGTGATCCAGATTCGGAGTCTTGGACTTACCGCCTCGTTCACCGCGCTCTGACTCCCCTTCCGACAGTTCCCGGATCATATGTCGCACTCGCCGTAGCTCCAGTCCATAACGCTGCAACGTCCGATAAGCAGGACCCTTGCCCAGTCGCAGCAGACCGAGCAGCAGGTGCTCAGTACCGATATGGGCATCGCCCAGGTGGCGGGCCTCTGCATAAGCCAGTTGCAGGACCTGGGTGGCATCAGGAGTAAAGGAAAGTTCCCTGCTGGTCTCCTCAATTCCCCCCAGCTCCATCCGCTCTTCCAGGTCGGAGCGCAGCATCTCCAAGTCCACGGCTGCCACTTCCAGAACCTCCACCGCCAGGCCATCACCCAGGCGCAACAACCCCATGAGCAGGTGTTCGGTGCTTATCAGTTGTACTCGGCTGCGCTGTGCTTCGGTGTGTGCCAGGAGTACAGCACGACGCGCCCGTGGGGTGAATCTCTGCCACAACTCCATTTGTTAGCTTCCTCCTGCAGTGGTCAGGCTGAACTATCTATAACAATTGCTCATCTATTAAGACGCCTCAGCGCAAGAAAAGGTTTCGCCCTGCTCGTTGCCATACATATATCGGTCGCCTAACCCACCTGGTCAAACCGCGCGCTGCCTGCCGCCATAGCTTATACGCCCAGCAACTTTTGAGCCAACTTAATCGTAGATTGGAGTACCTTCACTCTGGGTTAACTCGTGGAACCTCTGCCGTAGTTTCCCCGTCAGCGGACCAGGCCTACCATCTCCGATAGAGCGACCATCCACCGTCACTACCGGCACTATCTCGGCAGCAGTGCCAGTCAAGAACATCTCATTGGCGTTGTAGACCTCCAACAGGCGGAATAGCTCTTCGTGGGTCTCGATGCCCATCTCGGCCAGTAGTTCCATCACTACCTGCCGGGTGATGCCTCGCAGATTACCCACCGAGATAGGAGGAGTGATCACATGGTCGTCGCGGACCAGGAATATATTGTCACCGGTACACTCGGCTACATACCCGTCACTGCTAAGCATTATCCCCTCGGGCACACCCGCCCGCACTGTTTCAATTTTGGCCAGGATGTTATTCAGGTAGTTCAGGCTTTTTATGGCCGGATCCAGCGCATCAGGCGAGTTGCGCCGCGTGGTGCAGGTAATGACCTCCAGGCCATTGTCGTAGTATTCTTGGGGATAAAACTTGATGGAGTCAGCGATTATGAAGATGGTCGGTTCCTGGCATTTGCGGGGATCCAATCCCAGGTCGCCGCGCCCCCGGGTGACGACCAGACGCATATAGCCATCGGTCAGCTCGTTGGCGCGACAGGTTTCCAGAGTTGCCTCGGTCAATTCCTCTATGGTCAGCGGCACGCTAAGCATTATGGCCCTAGCCGAGTCATACAAGCGCTCCAGGTGCTGCTCCAGGCGGAAAATCCGGCCGTTGTAAGCGCGGATCCCCTCAAACACTCCGTCGCCGTACAGAACGCCATGGTCAAAGACCGAAACCTTAGCCTCGTCCTCGGGCACCAGCCCGTCATTCAGATAGACCATCAGAGACATTAACAAACCACCTCTACAGCCAATCAGCCCTATCGCAGCACCAGATGCAGCTCCTGACCCAATGTTCATACGAAACGCTGAGGTAGGACGCTGTTTAATAGAGTATACCACAACTACGCAGCATTATTCAACGGCTTTAACTACACCGTGGCCCTTGCTGCCAGCAGACTATCCTTGCTGAGCAGCGCAGACACCGGCAAATGAAGCCCCCGACCAGCCGGTACCCCCCAAGAGCCTATGCCCAGGTCATCTCGCCAGGCATCTCAGAGATAATGACCTCCTGGAGAAATTCCACCGCCTTTAGGAACCCCTCGTCAGCACTCATCAGGCTGTCTTCGTGCTCAATACTGAGCACGCCGTCATAGCCACACATCCGCAGAGTGCTGATGAGCTGCTTCCACACCTCGGCGCCGTTGCCGTAGCCAACGGTGCGGAATATCCAACTCCGGTTGATCTCATCACTATAGGGCTTGGTATCCAACACCCCGTTGACGCGAGCATTCCACGGATAGACGCGCGAATCCTTGGCGTGGAAGTGCTTGATCACCTCACCATGCTGTTGCAACCAGCGTACCGCCGCCGACGGATCAATGCCCTGCCAGAACAGATGACTGGGGTCAAAATTGGCGCAGATGCGGTCACCGTGTTCCCCGCAGGCCTCCCGTAACTTGATCAGCGTCTCGGGATTGTAAACCAGAAAGTTGGGATGCATCTCAAAGCAGATGTAGACGCCCATCTCGGCGGCATATTCTGCTTCCTGTTGCCAGTAGGGAATTGCCACCTCATTCCACTGATATTCCAGTGCCGCCAAATGATCCTCCGGCCACGGCGCTACTACCCAATTGGGCACCTCATCGTTTGGGCCGCCGCCGGGCAGTCCCGAGAAGTTATTTACGCATTCAATGCCCAGGCTTCCCGCTAACTTCATCGTCGCCCGACACGTTTTATGATGGGCCTGCGCTATTTGTGGGTCAGGGTGAAGGGGGTTGCCGTGGCAGCTTAATGCCGACAGCTCCAGGCCCCGGCTTTCAATGGCCTCCATAAACGCCTGCCGCTTGCTTTCGGATTCGTTAAGCTCGTAGGGATCGCAGTGGACATCGCCCGGATAGTTACCCGTGCCGATTTCCACTGCTTCACAACCAGCCTCAGCAAACCAGTCCAAGGCCGCTTCAAACGGCAGCTCCCCCTTCGCTACTGTCAACGCTCCAATTTTCATTGAATGAAACCTCCTTTGAACGTTCAATAATAGTGGAAACTTACTCCATTCCACCTGCTGGACTGGTAGCCTATCGGTTTCCGACCCTATGCCTCTGAAGCAAGCACCCATTCGCGCTATGGGCCACGTATCCCTCCCTGCTCAGGAGGTTCAATGTGTTACAACCACACACTGCTGCCTATGGGAGGCGGCGGAACTGCTTATCGCCACGGTTCCCGCTTCCGGTTCAACTTTGCAAACAGCTCCGTCAACCAGCACAGTTGGCGTGTCGCGGCGGTAGACTGGCACCGCCAACTCTACCGCCATCTCCGCCGGCCACGAGACTTCCATTTCGAAACGGATGCCGTCATCACCGTGGTGCCAGCAGACCTCCACCGGACCAAGAGGCGTGGGGACGGCGCCCCGCGCCCAGCGCAAATCAGCCGGCTTTGGAGCAATACGTGTGCGGGCAAAACCCGGTTCAAGAGGCTGCACGCCGAGCAGGTGCGCGGGTAAGCTGTAGACCGGTCCGGCGCAAAACTCGTGGCAAAGGCTCCATAGTCGATCCGGCAACTGTCCCGGCGGCGTCTCGGGGTCAAAGACCTCCCAGAAGGTAGTTGCTCCGCGCTGAATCATCTCACCCCAATATTCACGAATACGCTGGACCGCCTCC
>JALGTD010000012.1 GCA_029821515.1 Candidatus Zipacnadia bacterium
CCCGTCAACCACCTCGTAGCGGAATTGCCCACCTATCACGTGTGCGAGCTCTTTTGCCAGCATTTGAGCGTAAGGTGCCGCTGTCACTGAAACGCTGAACTGATGCCGGCCGGCCCTATCCCATATATAGAGTTGGGTGTGGCCGACACTCTTTCCCATCACCAGCAGCTCATTGACCGATGAGACCACAACGTCAGCGATGGTCGGCTGGACGATTGCCACCCGCTTCATCCGGTCAAACTGCAGGATACGGCTGGACCCTTCCTGCAAGACCAAGCTGGGTTGTTGTGCAGCGAGTGCCGGGCTGCCTATGGCGACGGTGAGTATCAGTGCTAGCCCAATCAAACCCAACCGCTTGTGCCCGGAGATCAAGTTGTGCTGTGTTGGGGTTGGTCGTGTCATTGGTTATTGGCCTCCCCGCGTTGATGAGCTGGTTTGACTGCCACCTATGATGACGGTCTTTCGTTCAGTACCGCGAATTACTTCGACGGCAGGGCCCCGAGGTTCTCTAGTGAGAGTAGCTCCCGGCGGGGGAGCCGCTTCTGTTCCTGGGGGCTCTTGCGCGGCGATTGCTTTCTCGAATTCTTCCCCGATGACCTCAGCAGTATCAGTAGCCTTGAGGGTGACGTACTGTTCTTCGAATTTCGGGCGAAGTGCCAGGCGCAGCTTGCCGCGGGCATCGCTGAGTATCAGCGTCTGGGCCTGCTCAGGGTCAACGGCGAGGGTGGCATTGGGCTGCTCTTTCTCTTCTGCCGCCTCCACCTCGGCTTCTTCACCTTCGGCGGGGGGTTTCTTTGGCTTGGCCGCTGTGGCGGTCGTACCTAATGCCAGCAGCTTGACATTCTGCAGGACCGTGCGGGTTATTGTCACCTCGCCGATCTCGAAGGTAGCGATTACATCCACCCGGTCACCAGGCTCGAGGAATCCTGCCACACCAACAACCGGGTCAATGGCCACGGTTACCGCTCTCATACCCTCGGGGACGCGGTAAGAAAGTTGGGTGGGGGATTGGACCTGAGTAGAGGTAATCGGCTTGCCTGCTGGTAAGTCAACAAGCCCGGCCTGCCCGACAACCTGGCTTGCCGACCGCACAGCACCGGCTGGGGCCTCGTCTTCAGGGACCTCTGTAGTGCCCAGCATCTCGCTACGGATTATGGTGCCCGCTGTGATGTCGCGGAGGGGCACCACGAGTTCTATGTTCCTTGCCACTACCTCAGGCATTGTGCGTTGCTGCAAGCCTCTGAGGTAGAAAAGCGTCAGCAAGGCGGCTAAGGCGGCACACACAACTGCGATTACTAACGCTAAGCGCCGTGTCATTCTCATCTGCGAAGCACTCCTTCCATCTCTACGCTGTATCCAGTTGATTCAATTATTGCTATGATGACGTGACGGCACTACATAAATTGTAACTTAATTATACCACAATCTGGGCAAAATTAAAAGGGCATAGCCTAATAAAACACTCAAGGGTAGTTGTCGATGCAGCCAAACATGCTATTAGTATTAGCTGTTGGCTAGCTTCGCAAGGCAAAATTACTGTGAAATTGAAGCCATCTGCACCGGCATACTTGCTGGCGGCTTGCCCAGAGGGGTGCGGAATAGCACTGGTGGTGCCTAAGGCAGCAGGAAGCGAAGGGATCCGCAGCGCACAATTGTTCATAACTACTCTCTACGCATAATAGAGGAGGTAGTCAAGGTCATGGTTTGGCTGTCGGGGTTGTCGGCCAGGCCCGAGAACAGCCTGCCGCTGATTAGCTGATGTGGATAGGAGGCCTGCACTCTGATCTGAGCACCCGGGAGAGCATCATTCTGGGCCGTTTCGCCGCTGCCGATATTACCCAGTGTGGAAGCGGTGTCCCACGAAGGCCAGCCATCTGAGTAAGTCCTGTGCTTAAGCTCAATGGTCAGATCATCGGGGGATATGGTCGCCACGCTGGCTTTGACCTGGCTGATTATTTGGCTGGTCGTTGTCCCAACAGCGGCAGTGCGGGCGCCCTCCCGCGTTGCCTGCTTGATAATGGCAACGTCTTTGAATATTAGGCCAAACTCGATGATGCCAAACAGTAGCATCAGCAGTATCGGAGTGACCAGGACCATTTCCACTGTAACGCTTCCTGAATCAGTTCGCTGCCGGCTGCTTGTCATATTTGTTTTGTTTTCGGTGTTGTGATTTCTCATCGCTATCTTCCCCCCCTGTCCCCTTTATAAGATGTGTAGCTGCAGCCTTGCTATAGTCGCTATGGTACCCAGGCCGATGGCAATGGCATATGGCAGCCGCGGCTCGTCCGGCTTGTTGTCCTCTATCTCCATTGGTACCTGAAAGGTTAACCGCATATAACAACTGGTAAAGAGCACTTTGATCTTCTCCAGCAGTATACCGTGGCGAAGGGCAATAATCACGGCCAGGACACCGCCAATAATTGCGGTGCCGCAGATTGTCCATGCCAGAAAACCCGGCCCCTGCAGGGCACCTATAGCCGTCAGCAGCTTAATATCGCCGCCCCCTAAGATACGGCCCAACAGGGAACTTATCAGAAACAAGCCGAGTGCCAGACCTACGCCTTCGATGCTGCGTAGAAAACCGTCTATACCACTCAGTGAGTTGATGACCAGGCCCAGAGCAATTGCCGGTACAGTTAGGCGGTTGAATATCTTGCCCCACCGGACGTCAGTATAGACTGCTGCCGCCACTAACAGCACTGTCAAAGTTGTTGTAGCTACCGTGATAGTGTTCATTAGTGTCAGTCGTCTGCGTACATACTTCCCAATAATGTGCTTACTATCGTCGCGGCTGCGCAGTGCGCTTCAACTAAACGTGTTGGCGACCTCAGTGATTGCCGCCGAAATAGCGTTGCGCAGGGCCGTCCAGACAACCGCCGTCCCCACCACCAATACGCTCAAGAGTAAAGCGTACTCGACAGTTGAAACACCTGATTCATCTTGCCACAATTTGCGTGCCATTCGCATCATCGGCACCTCAACATTATTGGCAACCTACTCCTGTCATCCCACCGGCGGCGATGACCTGTTCGGTCTGTTCGCCTGTGTTGACCATAACGCTGAGAAGAGGTTGCCATGTGACGGTCATTCCTATAATGATCGCCGAAAGCAGTACTGCATATTCGACCGTCGTCAAGCCCTGTTCATCTCTGATTAGCGTTGCAAACCAATGTTGTATGTGCATTGTTGGTCATCGCCTACAATTGCCATCAACACTGCGCTAGTTAGCTCCGCAGTCATCTTCGTTAATTATTCTGTTGAAAAAAAGAAAGGGGAAACTGGTATGACACAATCTGAGCACCTATGTAGTCCGTTGCGGCCAGTTTCCCCTATCCAAGTGCTCTTTGCAGCTACAGGTTTCCTGTTAGACTCGGATAGTAGCTGCAGGGGAGAAGACACTCGCGGTCTGGTTTGGTTCTTCTCCTATTTTATTTTGATCTGCCTACTCCCTCAGCTCGGACCTGTGCTTGGGCGTCAAGTTGTCCGGGTGTTGGTAGCGAGTGCCATTCTCCCTTGAGCTTGCAGTGTCACAACCCACAGATATTGTGGGGAGTGGTGAGAGTCGCGTGTTGGTAGTTCTGGCCTACAGTGGCGCTTGAATTTCCGCGCTGGCGGCGTTAACACCGGATTCGATACCGCCCTTCAGCGCAGTCCAGATGCTTACTGCACCCACGACCAGAACGGCCAACAGCAGCGCGTACTCTACCGTGGTGACACCGTCTTCGTCGGTCCACAGAGCCTTGATCGTTTTCACTTTTTTTCCCTCCTTTCTATTGAGGGTAGGATTTACTGACGCAGAACGGGTCGCTGCCCATCGCTGCATGCTCTACCCTATTGAAAGACCACCCACTGGTAAGGGCGCTGTCGTCAGACTGACGTTTGGTGCACTACGTTGTACATTGCCCGCCAACCCGCTAACACTGCCGTAACTACCAGGGGGAAGAGCAACACATACTGGGCAATTGCCAGTACTCCCTGCTGTCCAACTGTTTGGTGTATGATCTCACCCATCGGTATCCCTCCAGTTAGTGTCCCAATTCATCTGTTGTTAAATCTTTGATGGTTATTCCCATCGCTTGCTCAGATACTTTACTTACATAGACTTGAGGTTATGCTGAACATCATAACATAACTGGAGAAAATTGTCAAGGGCCGCATCAAAATCTAATTTGTAATTCAAGTATACCTAACTTTATGTTCAGTTAAACCTATTCGCAGAAATCTTTTTGTACCGTGGCTACCACTCAACAGTTAGAGCCATCACTGGGGCAATAATGCATCAATCATTTCTGGAAGCATTCCTTGAATCTGAGAAGTTGCCCGCGCCCCCCGGATGTTATTGATGATTAAAGGTGCTGGGTCGGTGCGCCGCGAAAATGCTGTTGGACAACTGGCATATCTGAGGCAAACAAACTGCCACGGCTCACTAATATGATTAAGGAATTAGCTGAGAGGCAAGATTCGCAAAACGGTGGAGAAAACCAGCAGCCGCGATCGAGCAGGCCTGCGGCAAGGTCTTTGGTTATCTTTTGTGTGGTGGCAGGACTGTTGGCGGTTGCCGGCCGTATTCTGTTTCGAACGCATTTGCCCCTGACCTGGGATAGCGTGCAGTTCGTGCTGGCGGTGGGCCACTACGACGTCACACTTCATCAGCCACTGCCACCGGGATATTTTCTTTACGTCTACGCCGCCAAACTGCTGGCTATGCTGGGCTTGCGGCCCTACCTAGCTCTGCTGGTACTGAGTTTGTGCGCCGGTGGACTTACTGTCGGGCTGGCAGCGTGGTGGGCGGGGCGGCTGTGGGGCCTGCGCGGTGGGCTGGTTGCTGCGTCCTTGACCCTATTCAGTCCGCTGGCCTGGTTGTATGCCACCCGTGGTGACACCTATGCCATATCAGGTTTCTTCGCGCTGCTGGTTGGGTATCTGTGCTGGCGGATATTATCTGATCCGGAGCAGTCGGTGTGGCCGGCAGCTCTGGCCATAGGCCTGGCCGGCGGTTTCCGCCCGACCGATGCGTTGCTCCTGGCTCCTGTGTGGCTGTGGGCGATGCGCCGGCGGAGTTGGCGCCAGGCAGCGATTGGGGTAATGGTCTTTGGCCTGGTTACCAGTGCCTGGGTAGTACCCATGCTGGCAGCTACCGGAGGGGTAGCCCGCTACCAGGAGGTCTCAGCGCACCTGTCGCGTATGCTCATAGACCAGGCGCCGATAGCAGGTAATCTGGGGATGCTGGGGGTGTTCGGGTGGCGTCTGATAAGCTCGGCTGCTGGCCTGCTGCTGGCTGCCTGGCCGCTGGTAGTGTTTGTGGGCAGAAAGCAGTTGCCCCAGGTTATGGACGAGCCGGGGGCATGGCCATTCTTTGTTATCTGGTCGGTTCCGGCTATTCTCTTCTATCTGCTGGTGCATTTGGGCCAGGCCGGCTACCTGTTGATTGTGTTGGGGCCGGCGGTGTTGCTCGCGACCGCGGCGGTAATTCGTCTATCTGACTCGTTGAGCTTTGCACAGTTCGTCTTATTGTTGCTGGTGATTGTGGTGCTCAATTCTGCCTTCACTGGTTCTGTGCTGATTGGCCAAAACCAGCGCCTGGAGCGGAGTTATGTGGGCATCCAGCAGTTGCTGGCTGGCTTCAGTGGTACCGATAGCTTGGTAGTGACCGGGCTGGGTGTCCGCGGGGAGTCGCAGGCTGAGCATCCCATGCTCAACTTTCGCCTGGCTATGTACCTGGCTCCGCATCTCCCGGTTTACATCTTTCCCATCGAATGGTCGGGCCTGTACGGCGGCGATCCTCCCAACTATGCGCATCAGATGAAAGCACAGCGCGTGAGTCCACCGGTGGTATGCCGGGGTATCCGCAACCTAGTCCTGGTCGATCCCAGGTTGCGGAGATATTTGCCTGCGGGAACCCCTTGCAGGCAAATCTGGAATGACGGCGTGGTACAAGTATATCTGGTCGAGCTGGACCCTGCTGCCTTACTTCGTCTGGGCGCCGATGGCCGGTTGGTGTTGACTGCCGCGGTACCAGACGATGCGGAGTGAGTCTTGTTATATTGTTGGACAGAGATATGAAGTTCAGTAGCAAAAAGGGCAGAGGCGGCTTGCCTCTGCCCTCGTTCACTTACGTCCGATTCTCTGTGGTATCATCCTGATGCTACATCATAGGTGGCATGCCGCCGCCGGGCATACCGCCGGGCATACCGCCACCTGGCATTCCGCCACCGGGTGCTTTCTCCTCTTCGATTTCAGCCAGCACGGTTTCAGTGGTCAGGATCATCCCGGCGATGCTGCCAGCATTTTCCAGGGCCGATCGCGTCACGCGCAGAGGATCAACGATGCCGGCCTTGACCATGTCTACGTATTGACCGGTAAGCACATCGAATCCTACCTGCAGTTCTTTTTCGGCCATCCGTCGGACGATGACAGAACCCTCGAAGCCAGCATTATCGGCCAACTGGCGCGAAGGAGCTTCCAGTGCCTCGCGGACAATATCTATGCCGCTCTGCTCGTCTTCGTCTTCCGCCTCCAGTTCATCGAGGGTTGGGATGGCGTGGATTAGTGCAGCGCCGCCTCCGGGTACAATGCCCTCCTCGACAGCCACTCGCGTCGCCGACAGGGCATCCTCATAGCGATGCTGCTTCTCTTTCAGTTCGGTTTCCGTTGCTGCTCCGACATGAATGACTGCGACACCGCCAGCGAGTTTGGCCAGCCGCTCTTCAAGCTTTTCGCGGTCATAGTTGGAGTCGGTCTCTTCAATCGCCCGGCGGAGCTGTTCGATGCGGCCCTTGATGGCGTCGGCACTACCAGCGCCTTCAATAATGGTCGTATCATCATTGGTAACTACGACCCTGCTGGCAGTACCCAGCATATCCAGCGTTACATTCTCCAGCTTCACTCCCAGGTCCTCAGACAGGAAGGTTCCGTTGGTGAGGATGGCGATATCTTCAAGGGTTGCTTTGCGCCGGTCACCAAAGCCGGGCGCCTTAACGGCTACTACGTTCAGAGCGCCGCGTAGCTTATTGACGACGAGAGTCGCCAGGGCTTCACCTGTGACATCCTCAGCCACGATTAGCAGAGCCTTGTTCGCCTGCACTACTCGCTCCAGCAGCGGAACGATTTCGTTAACGTTGCTGATCTTCTCCTCATATAAGAGAATGACAGGGTCTTTGAGCTCGGCGGTGAGGTTCTCTTTGTTGGTGGCCATATAGGGACTCAGGTAGCCTTTGTCAAACTGCATCCCTTCGACCAGCTCAAGGGTCGTCTCGATGCCCTGGGATTCCTCCACGGTGATGACACCGTCTTTGCCGACCTCGCGCATAGCCTCAGCGACTAGCTCGCCGATTTGCGGATCATTGCCGGCAATGGCCGCCACTTGCTTCATTTCCTCAGGAGTTTCTACTTCAATAGCGCGGTCGCGCAAAGTTGCCACGACGGCCCCGACAGCTTTATCTATGCCCTGTTTGAGGAACATTGGATTGGCGCCGGCAGTTACTGCTTTCAGCCCCGCATCCAGCATGCTCTGGGCCAGAACCGTCGCGGTGGTAGTACCGTCGCCAGCCTCATCATTGGTCTGTGAGGCTACCTCGACCAGCAACTTGGCTCCTGTATTCTTTGCGTTGTCTTTCAGCTCGATCTCTTTGGCTACGGTCACCCCATCTTTGGAGATAGTGGGAGAGCCGAAGCTTTTCTCCAACAGTACATTACGGCCAGCCGGCCCCAGCGTCACCTTAACTGCATCGGCAACGATACTGGCGCCCTCTTCCAGGGCTCGGCGGGCCTCCTCGTCAAATAGTATCTTTTTAGCAGGCATAGCCTACTACTCGCCTCCTTATTATCTGTCTATGATCTGTCAGTGGCAGTTGGTTGTCTATCTGTGCTACTCCAGCTTGGCGTAGATCTGACTGTTGTCCAGTATCAAATACTCTTCGTCTTCGTCAGTGATCTCGGTTCCGCCATACTTTGCGAAGATGACTTTGTCACCCTTTTCTACATCAGGACAAACCAGCGTACCGTCATCCAGCCGCTTGCCTTCGCCCACTTCCATCACAGTGCCCTGTTGCGGCTTTTCCTGGGCGGATTCGGGCAAATGAATACCTCCCTCAGTCGTCTCCGGCTCATCAACCCTAATCACCACTCTGTCGCCACTTACCTTCAGCGCCACGATATCTAGCCTCCCTTCGTAGCGATTGATTAGCTATAAGCCTGGTGCACGTTCTTAGCACTCTCGGACTACGAGTGCTAAAATATCATAAATCCGCGCAGTTGTCAACCCAATACAGGCCTGATTTCGCTGACGATCTTCAGTAGGTAGTGCTGGACAGAATAGATGAAGCTTTGGCCGCGTGACGCGATAACCTTTTGGGAGTAAGTTGTTGCTGATACTCCCGCACAATTCTCCGTCAGCAGGTGTCTATACTTCAAATAGGACACCTATTGTGCTATAATTATGTTTGGTGATTGAAGTCTTATGGCTGCTGTCTTGCAGGTACTAAAACGAATATTTGATTCCAACGAGCGTGAAGTGGCTCGGCTGCGGCACCGCGTTGAGGAGGTTAACAAGCTGGAGCCGCAGTTCCAAAGTCTCAGCGAGGAAGAGCTGCGCGCCAAGACTGAGGAGTTTAGATCGCGGCTGGCCGGCGAGGAGACCCTGGACGATATTCTCCCGGAGGCCTTTGCCGCCGTCCGTGAGGCGGCTCAGCGCACACTGGGGCAGCGCCACTTCGACGTGCAGGTGATGGGGGCTATTGTCCTGCACGAGGGCAAGATCGCCGAAATGAAGACCGGGGAGGGTAAGACGCTGACCGCCACTATGCCTCTGTACCTGAATGCGTTGACCGGTCGTGGCGTCCAGCTTGTTACCACCAACGATTACCTGGTGCGCTGGCAGGCCAACTGGATGGGGAAAGTTTACGAATTCCTGGGTATGAGCTGCGGATATATCCAGCAGGGCATGGCTCCCGCTGAGCGCCAGGCCAATTACGCCAAAGATATTACCTATGTCCAGAACAGTGAGCTGGGTTTTGACTACCTGCGCGATAATATGACCGCCTACGCGCAAAACCTGGTGCTGCCGGATCTGTACTACGCCATTGTTGACGAGGTAGACAGTATCCTCATTGATGAGGCCCGTACTCCGTTGATTATCTCGGGTATGCCCCAAAAAGATGTGCAGTTCTACGAAGAGGTTGACCGAGTCGTCTCACGGCTGCAGGCAGTTCCCGAAAATCAGAACCAACAGTACAAGGAAACTCACGACGGGCAGGATGATCCTCAGGCTGATTACATCTTTGACCCCAAGTTCCACCAGGCCGCACTGACGGACAAGGGGCAGGAGAAAGTCGAGAGGATCCTCGGACTTGACAACCTCACCGACTATTTGGACATTCGCCACCATATCGACAATTCGCTAAAGGCCCATACCCTGTACGAGTGCGACGTTGACTATGTGATCAAGGATAACGAGGTCGTCATCGTTGATGAGTTTACCGGTCATCTGCAACCGGGCCGACGCTACAGCGACGGGCTGCACCAGGCTATTGAGGCCAAAGAAGGCGTGCGCGTCCAGCAGGCCCGCCAGACCGTGGCCAGTATAACCTATCAAAACTTCTTCCGCCTCTATGAGAAGCTGGCAGGGATGACCGGTACGGCCAAGACCGAGGAGCCGGAGTTTGTCCAGATCTATAATATGCCGGTGGTGGTCATTCCCACCAATGAACCAGTAATCCGTAAGGACTACCCCGACGTTGTCTACAAGACCCGAGAGGCCAAATACCGCGGCATCGTCTCAGAGATACTGCATATGTATATCCGCGAGCAGCCGGTGTTGTGTGGCTCGCGGTCGGTGGAGGTTTCCGAATACTTGGGTACGCGTCTGGCCCCCGACAAGCTGCGCCGCCACTGTCTGGTACTGCTGTGCCAGTGGCAACTGCGTGACGGACAACGCCTCGATGGTGACAAGCAGAAGGAATACACCGAGGCGCTGCGCACGTCGATTGACGAACTGAGTCGCCACGATCTGGCGGCAATAGCGCGCGACCTCGACCTGGACCCGGATGTGCAAGCCGAAGAGAATATTGATTCTCTGCTGGGTGTGCTCGAGGTTGCCGGCGAAGAGATTGATGCAGCAACTACGAAGCGTTATCAGACTCGCCTGGAGCAGGTTCTGGACGAGGGCATCCCCCACAATATTCTCAATGCCAAGTATCACGAAGAAGAGGGCCGCATCATCGCCCAGGCTGGCCAGCCCGGTCAAATCACTATTGCCACCAATATGGCTGGTCGTGGTGTGGATATTGTGCTGGGTGGCAGACCTGAGGACGAAGATGAGGACTTTTATCCTGAGCAGTATGAGAAGGTGAAGGAAGTCGGCGGCCTGCACATACTTGGCACCGAACGCCACGAGAGCCGGCGCATTGACAATCAGCTTCGGGGCCGTTCTGGACGGCAGGGCGACCCGGGTAGCTCCCGATTCTACGTCAGCCTGGAAGACGAGCTAATGCAACTGTTTGGCCCGGGCCGGTTTGGGATGTTCTTGCGGGGCTGGCCGGAGGAGGAGGCCATCGAACACAGTATCGTCAGCAAGTCACTTGAGCGCGCCCAGTCCAAAGTCGAACTGCGCAACTTCCAGATTCGTAAAGACACTCTGAAATACGACGATGTGATGGACAAGCAGCGCAAGGTCATCTATGAGCAGCGCCGCCGCGTGCTGGAGAGCGAGGATGTCCGCGACCATATTGTGGGTATGCTCGATCGCACTGTGGACGGTGTGGTAGAGGCCTATGCCAACCCGGAAATTCACCCTGAGGATCGCGATCTGAATATGCTGCATTCGTCATTGATCGAGGTTGTCCCGGCTCTTGATTCGGTGCTGGCCTATGAAGATCTGCATGCGATGGACCCCAACCACATTGGGGAGGAGATTAAGGAGATCGTCCACGCTCTGTACCGCCGGCGCGAACAGGCGATCGGGCCGGAGATGATGCGGGAGATCGAGCGAAGCTGGTTGCTGCACACCGTGGATAGGTGGTGGATGGAGCACCTGCGGGAGATGGATGATCTGCGCGATAGTGTTGGACTACGCGGCTACGGCCAGCGTGACCCGCTGATCGAATATCAGAAAGAGGCCTACGAATACTTCGAACGGATGGTAGATCATATCGCCGAAGATATGACTCAGGCGATTATGATGACCGAAGAGAGCATCGAGCAGGAAGAGCGGGATCTGGCAGGACTGCAGACCGGCCAGGAGATGCTTACACCGGAACTGGTGGGGGCTGGTGTTGGTGCGGGCGGCGAGCCCGGTGGTGAAGCGACGATGGAACAGGCTGCTGAGGACAGCCGGGGTGGCCCGACCACCTACCACGCCACTGCTGAACCAGACCGCAACGCCCCCTGCCCGTGCGGCAGCGGCAAAAAGTACAAGAAGTGCTGCATGCTCAAGGAGAATAATCCGTACGCGCGGTGAGGCAAGTAAGCACGCTATAGCTGGGAGACTAACTAGTCGCAGAGACCATAGAGCAGGGATGGCTAAATGAATCTTTTTGATGGAGTCTTCGCAGTCGTAGCTGACGATATTGAACTGTTGTTTGGCAATCGGTGGCAGTAATGATAACGAGTTCACGGCTACAGGCCGGTCACAGAAGCTTTCTGCGGCCCAAGTGCCTCAACAATTGAGACGCTGAAGACTCGGAGGTGGAGCACTAATGAGCAAGCCGAGCTACCGGGCAGTCGCAATGATAGCTGTGCTAGTTATAGTAATGGGAACAGGGACGATGGCCTTCGCAGACGACATCGGCATATTGGTCAACCATGTGCCAGTCGAAACTGACGCCGCCGCGCACATAGTCGGAGGACACGTAGTAGGGCCAATTGCCCCGGTTGCAAGAGCTATGGGCGCACAAGTTCAATGGGAGCCGTGTGACCGGAACTTGTATATCAACACTGCCCAAAGTCCCTGGTTTGGCGTGGGCGAGTGTATGGGGTCGATGGACTGGCCGGAGTCACCCTATGGTTTCAATGCCCTCGGCCCCATCCTCAGGGTCCGGCACTACCTCTCTGAGATACAATGGACCTCACTGAACAAAGCAAAGGACCGCTCCAGTTCCGTCCTGGCGCGCTTCGAGATCATTAATGCCTTCAACGACGACTGGGGCTACGGTGCCACACCTGGTCTCGCACAGGCAGACAATCTGGCAGATCCTGGCTTCGCATGGCAGGGCTTCACCGTCCGGGTAATTCTTTACTGGGTTTCGCTGGATATGCCGGAAGGCCAACCGCCCGGCACAGCCCGGTTCTATCGCGGGCTGCCGCTGCCCGAAGGCGCGGTGGCTAAATCACAGAAGCTGCAAGCACTGGAACAAGAGCTAAAGGCGGATTACGAGGAGTCGCTCAGAGATCCTGGGGTGCCGCCTGGTACGCCCGTAAGCGTTCTTTCCAGGTTTTATGGTTACTCGGGAACCGGCTTGTGGCATGGCGGCGGCGTGGGAGCTGGCGGAGTGCGGCCTCAGCAGGTACGCGTCGAAACTGTAGACTACCGGGTCCGTCCCACGGGTGTGAAGTCCGGCATTACCTACGATGAATACGGCGGCCCGTCCGAAAACGTATTTCTCGGCACCAATGGGTGGAAGATAGAGGAGGCCAATACTCGAATCTTGTCCACCCGGACTGTCACGATTGAAAAAGCAAACCAAGTCGTCCCGCTGTACGACCTATCGGTGCAGAAGGTGAAAAGTGCGCCGCTGTGGCCGCCGGCCTCACGGTAGCCGACTTGGGACCTGCTACGCCCCGGCCGCCTGGGTACACTCCCGGAGCAGTTGGCGAATCCGCGCCCAGGCCATACCCAACCATCCGCACCGTCAGCTAGATAATCTCCCACGCCTGGAAGTGAGGGTTGACCAGCATGCCCTGGTCGCGGGCGGTGGTCACCGTAATCTCCTCGGCAATCTTTCGGGCTTCTTCAGCGCTGGCGGCGGCCAGTAGCAGCGTCCATAGTATCCCCCGGCGGACCGCACTAATTTTGCCACCGTAGCCCAGCCGCTGGGTCAGCGCCTGCTGGATATCGTCGGCTTCCGCTCCCTCGGCATCAGTGACCAGTACTTCCACCCGCCACAAGCCATCCTGCTGGCTGGGTCCGCAACTATGCTGCTGCGGGGAACGGAGCTCGTAACTGTGCTTGTTGGGGTTGACGAAGAGGTTGGTCTTCTCGGCCAACTCCTGGGCCAGCTCGTCGGCAGCCTGCGGGTCGGTGGTATTCAGGTCCAGCGAGTAGTAATCGCTACGCCGTAACTCCTTGAGTACCTCATCATAGCCCAGTCGCCTGCGGATAGACGAGGCA
>JALGTD010000207.1 GCA_029821515.1 Candidatus Zipacnadia bacterium
CATCACGCCAGCAACGACATATTTGCCCATCTGCCCGCGGGCGCCCGTGACCAGGATAGCTATTTGCTGGGCCGACATTGCTCGCCCTCCGCTGGGTAAGTCAGTATACATATAATGAATTAAAAGTATAGCAAATCCCTGACGGCATTGCAACCGCAATGCTGCCGACGGCGGCCCTCCGCGAGCCTCTGCACTCTCCTGGCACGTCACTGTGGTGAACTATTGGCTGCACGCCTCGTCAGTAAACCTGGGAGACCAGTGTGCAATCCATCTGCCAGTCAAGATCAGTCAAGTTGACGCTCCCCGAAAAGATTGGGTATAATTATAGACGGTATGCATCATTATTCAACCAACTCAGTCATCATTCGGCTACGGTCAGCAGCAATTGCTCTGCTGGCTGTGACCATGCTGCTGGCCATTAGCCCGGCTCAGGCGGAGAAGAAAGTCTGGACGGCGTGGGTCGAGGCTGACGTGGTAAACGTGCGCAGTGGCCCGGGCACGGACCGGAAGAAGATTGGCTCACTTTCCCAGGGAACCAAGGTCTTCGTGACCGCATTTCGCGACAGGTGGTGCTGGGCCAAGCTGCCCGACGACAGTTGGGGCTGGATTTCCGAGCCGCTGCTGCAGTTCTCCTATGATAAGGGCCGGCAATTGTCCGAGGCGGGTAGTGGCTCACCAAGTACGTCCAGCACTAACCCTCCGGCCTGGATCAAAGTCGCCGCGGCCAATGTCCGCAGCGGACCGGGGCTGGGTTACGACCGCTACGGCTCGTTGGCCTGTGGCACTAAGGTCTATAAGCTCAGCCAGCGGGCAGAATGGATCAAGTGCAAGACGCCGGGCGGGGAGGGCTGGATCCGCCAGGACCTGCTGGAGTTCGATGTGGCCGCTGGCCGCCAGCTCGCCCAGCAGGCCGGATCTGCCGCCACCAGTCGCGGCGTGGAGTCAGCCAAAGGCTACATCACCGGCAGCCGTGTTCGCCTGCGCAGTGGTCCCAGCACTGAATCTGAGATAGTCGCCCTGCTCAACAAGGGGCAAGTCGTTCACGTCTTTGGTGAGAAAGGTGACTGGAAGCAGGTTACCGTCCAGGGCGGTAACACTGGCTGGGTGGCCGGATGGCTGATTAAATATGAGACTGACTCAGGCAATACGCCCGGTATAGACCCTCTACCCGACCCACCCCCGAACTTCCCCCCTCCTGAGTACGAGCGCCCACCTGTCGTCAGCGAAGAGTTGTATGCATGGATTGACGGCAGTAAAGTCAATGTGCGGACAGGTCCCGACACTGACCATCCCGTGCGGCTACAGCTCAATCGTGGGCAGAAAGTCGAGGTGCTGGGCGCCGATGGGCACTGGTGCCGCATCAAGACATCGGGCGGAGATGTCGGCTGGGTGGCTGGCTGGGTGATCAGCTTTCTACCGCCTGGTGAGGCGATCACCACCGAACAGAATGGCGAGACAATTGCAGTAAAGGTCGGCTGGGTAGCCCGGCCGGAGGTCAATCTGCGGGCGGGCCCGGGCACCAACTACGAAGAGATTGCCGAACTGGTCTTCAGCACGCAGGTTATCATAACTGACCAGCATGGTGAATGGTACAAGGTTCTGCTGGACAACGGCAAGATCGGCTGGGTGGCTGGTTGGCTGATTGACACCCGTGAGGAGCGCATTGCTCGCCAAGAAGGGGCACCGGCCGGCTCCCGTAGCAGCAAGGGCAGCCAGATCATCCACACTGCTCTTCAGTATCTGGGACGGCCTTACGTCAGAGGGGGCGAGAGTCCCGGCGGCTTCGACTGCTCGGGCTTTGTCCATTATGTAATGGGTCAGCACGGTATTGATGTCTCGCGCACCTCCGTAGCACTTTTCCGCGAGGGGCGGCCGGTATCTCGCAGCCAATTGCGCCCCGGCGATGTGGTCTTTTTCCGTAATACTTACAAGCGTGGCATCTCCCATGTGGGTATCTACATCAATGACAATAAGTTCATCCATGCAGCTAATCCTCGCCGGGATGTCACCATCAACCGCATAGATGACAGCTACTATGGCCCGCGCTATGTGGGCGCCCGGCGCATGTATTGACGCGCGTCCGCGCTGGCTCCTGCACAATTCCGTGAGGTGATCTGATGAGTCTCTCGTCGCAGATTGATCCCGAAATCTTTCGCGCCTATGATATTCGCGGCGAGGTTGGCCCCCAGATAAATCCCGAAGTAGTCCGTACCATCGCCCGCGCCTACGGCAGTCGCTTCCCTGACCCGGTCCGTGCCACCGTGGTCGTCGGCCGCGACATCCGCGAGTCTTCGGAAGAGCTATGCCAGGCTGCGGTTGAGGGACTGATGAGTTGCGGCTGCCGGGTAATTGACATCGGCCCGTGCCCGACGCCGATAGTCTACTTCGCCATCGGCCTGTGGCAGGCCGATGGGGGGATGGGTATCACCGCCTCGCACCGTCCTCCCCAGTATAACGGTATCAAGGTCCGTTGGGGCGAGTGGCCCTTCTACGGCGACCAGCTTCAGGAGTTGTATCAGCAGGTAGTTTCTGGTGAGTTTGCCCACGGCGAGGGTAGCTACGAAGAGCGCGACGTCTGGCCGGAATATTTCGATATCGCTGCCGCCCAGGTCCCTGGTGACTGCTCGCTGCGGGTCGTTCTGGATGTCGGTAACGGTTGTGGCACCTTCAATGCCCCGCGCCTGCTGGAGGCGATTGGCTGCCAGGTGGACGTGCTCTTCCCGGAGCCGGATGGTACATTTCCAGGCCGCGGGCCTGATCCGCTCAGCGAAGAAGCTATGACCCAGTGCGCCCGGCGCGTGGTCGAAACTGGCGCTGACCTGGGCATTGCCATTGATGCCGACGGAGATCGGGTGTCAATAGTTGACGATACTGGCACGATGGTCTGGCCGGACAATTATGTCATTCCGCTGTGTCACGAGGTGCTTGCCAAGGGGCCAGCTACCATTGTCACCGAGGTGCGCTGCTCGCAGGCCACGATTGACCAGGTCGAGCAGTGGGGCGGCGAAATTGAGATGGTCGCCTGCGGCTATCCGTTCATTCTCGATGGTATGCGGCGGCTGGACTCGCCGCTGGGCTTTGAAACTTCCGGACATTGCTATTTCGGTAATCCCTACATCAAGTTTGACGATGCCGCCTACGCAGCGGCCCGCCTGGTTGTTAGCCTCTCCGGGCCGGACAGGACGCTGCGGGAAATAGTCGCGGAGTTGCCGAAATACTTCCCCGCTCCCGAGCAGCGACTGGACTGCCCGGAGGAGCGCAAGGCGGACGTGGTGGAGGCAGTGACCGCCAGCTACCGCGATGAGTATCCGGTACTGGAAGTAGATGGTGCTCGGGTGCAGATGCGCGACGGCTGGGCGCTGATCCGCGCCTCCAACACCGCCGAGGAGCTGGTGATGCGCTGGGAGGGCAATACCCCTGCAGTTACAGTGATAAAGGCCCTGCATTGTGTACAAGGAGAGTTATTATGGGCGCGATGATAGTTACGGCGTGGTGGGGTGGAGGGTATGGGCTACGGCTAAGCAGGTCTGACCGTGACGAGTTTCTGCGGAGGGAATGGAAGCACCTTGTCCTGGAACTCGAAGGGCGGCCCACACCAATTAAGGTCAACATTGATAAGCCATCTTTTTGGGATGGGACCTGCTACGAACTGGTCAAGAAGGAAATC
>JALGTD010000208.1 GCA_029821515.1 Candidatus Zipacnadia bacterium
AGGCCGCAGCGGTGGAGGATCTCACTGGCGTAGATATTACCCACCCCCGCAATGTGGCTCTGATCCAGGAGCCACTGCTTAAGGACGATGGAATGAGGGGCCAGCATCTCCCCCACTACCTGCTCGTTTAGCTCATCACTCAGTGCGTCAATACCCATATTCCGCAGCATTCGGGCTTCATCAAGCCGGTCACAGTCAGCGATCTCCAGGCGGCCCAGGCGGCGGGGATTGATAAACAGCAGTCGGCGTCCGTCGTTGAGATGAAAGATAGCGCGCACATAATCCGGCAGTGGCTCATCGGCGGATAGCGGATATATCCGCCCACTCATCCGCAAATGCATTAGCAGGCAAACCTCTCCCGACAGTTCAATGATGAGCACCTTACCGTGCCGACCTACCCCCAGAATCTCCCGTCCGGCAAGCTGCCGGGCAAACTGCTCACTTGATACGTCCACCAGGACCATTTCGTCGGGCGCGTCCACCGATTGAATAGTGCAGCCGACGATGGCCTCGGCAAGATCACAGCGGATGACTTCTACTTCGGGTAGCTCGGGCATTGGTTACCTCAGAAGATTGGCTAACGGCCCTCGCGGGGCTTTCTTGAAGGTAGCGACGTCAACTGTGAGGTGGTGCAGGCTTCTCCAGGGCCACATACTCCCGCAGAATCTCCAAATTATCCCCAAAATATAGCTTGTTTTGCCAGTCAGTTTGCATATTGCCCCCCATGCGGTTTGTCGCTCACCTTCGTGAAGACCTCTCCGCCCCTACTCTACGCCTGTGCGCCGGTTGCTGCCAATCGCTCCCTCGCCTTTGTCCGCCGCAGTTTGAGCAAAGGCGGATGCCCTGTCCCCTCCCGTAAGGGCGCGGCAAGCAGCGCCCCTACGGTGATTTCTCGTTTGAGTCCTCCGGGGGCAGGAACGGCATCGGGCGGCCGCCGGATTGGGCCTCTTCCTGGAGGTCGCGCATCTTGCGGCTGTACTTGAGGCCGGCGTGGACGCGGGCCAGGCGGCGGATGAAGATGAGAATCACCAGTACCCCGGAGATGCCGTAATAAACGTACTTGTAGAAGTCAGGGAACCAGCCGAGAAAGGCCACCGGCCAGAAGCCGATGATGATGAGGAGCATAATGATACCTTCAATAAGCTCGTCGCGGCTCATCAGCGACCGCCTCCGCTGGGCTCGAGCTGGCGCAGAGAGACAAGCGCCTCGTAGATGCTCATCCGCAGGGCATCGTCCAGGGGTAGCTCGTCGATGGGGGCGGTCCACTCACTCAGCTCCTGGTTGGCTTCCTCCTCGGGCTGGGTGAGATCGTCCGCCACCTGCTGAGTCTGCGCGGAGCCGTAATCCCGCCGGAACTCGGTCAGGCGCTGATGCAGCTCATCGGCAGCCGGTTGCCGCTGTTCAATAGCCTCGCGATTGACTTGCAGCTTGCGGCTGCGCAGACGCTCCAGCCAGGTATTGCGAGGCAGCTCATGCAGATAGCCACGGGCGACCAGCGCCTCTTCTATGTAGTTGCACAGGTCGCCGTAGACGCCCTCGCGCTTCCAGAAGCTGATCTCGGCGCGGGCCACTCGCAAGATGTGGTCCAGCAACTCATCCAGCGAGATCCACAGCTTTTCACTGTCTTCTTCAGTCGAGCTGACCCCACGCTGCTTGTAAATGACATTGAAGGCCACATTGAGGCAATCCAGCAGCGGCGAGGAGCTCAGCGCGTCGCTGCGCTGGACCTGGAGCCCCCAGGCCTTGTGAGGAAACGGCGGCATCATAGTTGGGTCGCATGCGCCGATGCGGAACTGCAGGCGCTCCTGCTGATACTGATCAACCAATACCGCGTAGATAAGACGGTTGGCCTGGTCGCGCAGGCTGACCGGCTGCTGGGAAAGCGGCGCTGTGCCAGTGGTATGGCTAGAGCCCTCGGCGCTGACCGTGCCCACGAACTGTTCAGCAAACAGAAAGACAGTCTCGTCAGGTGCCAGGGGCCCGCGAGGGGTCGGCAACTGAATAATCTCGTCGGCGGGTTCGCCGCGCAGCGTACCCGTGGTTAGCGATTGCCAGATTTTGTGACCGTACCATAACAACAATATCCCGACCACGCCCAGAATTACAGCGATTGCGATGGCCATTTATTCTCCGCCACTCTCCGCATAGGCATAAGCGGTGTGATTATGAATCGATTCGTAACTCTTACATTCTACCGAAAAATAGGTGAGGCTGGCAAGCGCGCGCAGCGCCAGGACGGTATCGCGCACCACATCCTCAACAAACTTGGGGTTGTCATAGGCAGCTTCGGTGACAACTTTTTCGTCGGCGCGCTTAAGCATCGGGAAGATCTCGTAGCTGCCCTGGTGCTCCAGCAGCGGGACAAGGTCCTCCAGCCAGATGATGAACTCGCCGCTGCTGCGCAGGCGAACGGTAAGCTCCGCACGCTGGCTGTGAGCGCCATAGTCAGAGATTTCCTTAGAGCAGGGGCATAGCGTCATTATGGGCACGGTCGCACCCAGCGTAAAACGGTAATCGTCGTCGCTGATCTGGCCGGCGAACATACAGTCATAGTCCAGCGACGATCTCAGCCCGGTGGCCGGGGAGCTTTTCTCCAGGAAATACTTGAAGGTCAACTGTAACCGGGCGGCCTGCGCGTCAAATGCGCGGCGCATCTGCTCCAGCATCTGGCGGATTTCGTCGGTAGCCACCGGCTTGCGGCTCCATTCGGAGAGAATCTCCACAAAGCGGCTCATATGGGTGCCTCGCTTGTGGTGAGGGAGCTGGACGCTCACATCAAACTCCCCAAGAACGCGCGCCATCCCGCCGTCTTTTTCGCGGATCATCACCGGCAGGTGGATGTCACATACGCCGACGCGGTCAATGGGAATGCCACGATTGTCTCGTTCCGCGGCTACGTCATCCATACACTTGACACATCCAATCCACAAGAGACAGCACAGAAGTCGGCTGAGATACTTCAGGGGACAGTTCGCCAGCGGCGCGCCGGTAACCTCCCAGAGGATGGAGGTAATGCGGGGAGGATGAACACAGGCAGGATGCCTGTGCTACCAGGACTATTCTGTAGGGCGCGGGCTTGTACCGCGCCGATATCGTTTTGCTTTGGGTACGTGGCGGGCCACAGGTGCCCGCCCTACAAAGGATAGAAGGGGGGGCGGGAATGAACGGCAACGGCGGTCGGGGCACCCTTCGACAGGCTCAGGACAGGAGGGTGCGCCTACCAAGGGGGGGAGGGTAATCCGGCTAGGGGCCGGTCAGGCGGTGGCGCGCTGGGCGCGTTTGGCCTGCTTGACCTGATACATAGCCGCGTCGGCCTGGGCGAGGACCTCCTCGACGGCGACATCGGTGTCCGGCTCGTAGCAGGCCACGCCCATGCTGAAGCCGAGATCCGCCGGCAGATCGGAGGGTAGTGCCCCATCC
>JALGTD010000209.1 GCA_029821515.1 Candidatus Zipacnadia bacterium
CAGGCAATGGTAAAGAGCATAACGAAGGCAAATGCGACGGCGCCAAGCTGGGTGAGCCTGGCGCCGGCCAGAAACACAACGAAGAACCAGATGAAGAGCAGCACCACTGGCGTGCCCAGATCCGGCTGCAAGACTATCAATGCAGCCGGCACCATAACGTAGCCCAGCGACCGTGCCAGCGTGTGGAATGTCTCTAGTTGCCCGGAACTGTGGCTGCTCAGATAGGCACCCAGCATTAGGATTATGGCCAGCTTAGCCAGCTCACTCGGCTGGACGGTAATTGATCCTATCGCCAGCCAGCGGACACTACCGTGGGTAGCCTGGCCGACGGCAATGACCAGTAGCAGCAAGCCCAGGACCAGTCCATAGAAGACCAGACTGAGGCTGGCAATGCGGCTGTAGTCCACCATTATGATCAGCCCCATCACCACCAGGCCCAGGCCAATCCAGATCAACTGGAGCGTCACCGTACTGGCCGGCGGCTTGTCGGCCATGGCCAGTTGCGCCTGGGTACAACTGTATATCATCAGTGCACCGTAGGCGCATAGCAGTAGCACTGCGACTAGCAGGATAAAATCAGTTCGCGCCAGCAATCGCATCTGCATAGTTGCTCACTGCAGTTTAGTATAGCAGAAACTAGCGGAGACGCGAAGGTTTGTCAATCTTGACAAACGGGGTATACTTGTTGATGAGATTGTGATTCTGTGAAAGTTGTGGCTGTCTTGGTGGTGAGAGCTTCGCTTCTCTTCGCAAGTGACTGGGGCTGGTGGGGAGTGGAGGCCAGTTCGCGCGGAATTGTCCAGGTTGTGCTACCACAGCGCAGCCCCCACCAGGTCCGCAAGCAGTCAGGCAATGAAGAGAATTCGGCCAGCCCGCTGGCCGAGGAGGCCGCGCGGCAGATCCAGGAATATCTGTATGGCCGGCGCCAGCACTTCACTGTGCCAGTTGATTGGGAACCTATATTGGGCTTTGTGCGTCAAATACTTGAGGCCTGTGCTCAGATTGCCTATGGGGAGACGGTCAGTTACACCGAACTGGCCCGCCGGGCGGGCAAAGAAGGGGCCAGTCGCGCGGCAGGGCAGGCCCTGGCAGCTAACAGAGTACCGATACTGGTGCCGTGTCACCGGGTAGTCTGCGCCGACGGCAGTCTTGGCGGCTTCTCTGGCGGGCTGGAAATGAAGCGCCGGCTGCTGGAACTTGAAGGCGGTTGGCCCTTACATCGTGAAGGGTTCGGCGGAGTTGGTTGACTTGTGCGGCCCGTTGGTGTACAATGAGTCCAAATAGTTGTGGTATAGCCGTAGCTTTCGTAGCATTGACAGGCCTGGTGCTAAGGCGTAGGGCTAGTTCTGGCCAGCTGGAAGTGGCCGGCAGACCCAGCAGTGGCACAGTGGTTGTGCACTACACAATGCAGCATAACTTGAGCGACCCGCCCCATCTCCAGGAGGGAGAGTAAGGCTAACACGGCACCGCTCTTTGGCTATCCTCGTCACAGTTGTGATTCTCGCTGCGAGTTTCACTATCATTGGGATTCCCTCAGCGCGTGCAGCCGACCTTAGCCTGGGCTTCAGTGGGCAGGGCGTCTATCCGCAGGTTGCTACCGCCAACTCCCAGCGTTGGTTCCGCGTGCACGTCACCTACGACGGGACGATTAACGATGATGGTGTACCCAACGAACGTATTACGGGACTCTACCTCGACCGCGGGGTTGTGTACAATAATAATCTCGCTCTGCCTGCGGCGCCCAGCGGGGGGACATACTTCAGCGAGCTGACTGCTGCCAAGGGACTATGGGACGCGGGTCGGCGCGGGGGCGTGCTGGGCACAATCCGTCTGACCGTCGTCGCCTCAACAACGAAGGTCTACTACGTCACGCCGCTTTCCGTGTACTATTCCCCAGGCCAGCTTACTGGCTACACGCTCACCATTACCAGTGGCCTGGGCGATACTAACACGTATGATATCACGGACAATGACGTTGACGGTGGCGGCACCTATCTGGTATTGGACGGCGCTACGCCGCTGGACGATGAGGTGTGCGCTGATCTGGAGGTCGTCAGCAATCCTACCACTACCAGAGTCTACTATGATCCTGTTCCGGCGGTCAGCTATTACCCCGATAACACGCTGGGTGGAATGATCCTCAGATTCACCGAGGGTGAGGCCGCCGGGCAAGAATTTGACATAGTCGGCAATGGCCAAAATCCCTCGGGGTACTACATAGACGTAAGCGGCGATACGGAATTGCCTGCCGCGTTGATGCAGGAGGACGACGCCGATAGTATTCCTACCACCACCAAGTTCTATTACAGTACCATAAGTTTCGGTGAAGCCTTCCTGGTGGGGCATACCCTGGTCATTACCAGTGGGACAGCCGATGGCGATGAGCGCGAAATCTCCTATAATGGTGTAGACGGCACGGGCACGTACATTATAACCACCACGAATCTGCCTGCCGGATTCGCTGTCGCCGACACCTTCACCATTAAGGACATAATGCATGTCTGCGACACGGCCGAGTTGGAAAACCTTGCTGCCGCGCTGGACCAGCCCGAGTATTTCGGCGTGGCTCGCCACACCGTGGCCGGCTACCCCGACTACAACGTTGGTTTCACCGTAGGCCCGTTCGCCGGCCATCACTATGAGTATCTGGTCGGGCGAGTATACACCGGGCACACCAGCCCCACGGAAACACACGAGTTGCGCTTCAGCCTGTACTGGGACTCGTGGAATGCTACGGACGGCTATTATGAGTCGCAGGATCCGGTTCGGGTCACCGCCACGTATGTCACCGTGCCGCTGTCGCTGCCCACGTGGCTTTCAACCTATGCGGGCGTCTCGCAGGTGCATCATTCCTTCGAGCAGGCGGCCTGGTACACCGGCGATGTGGGGGCCGGGGTCGATCCTCTGGTGGTGACCGAAGGAGAAGAGGGCACCAATATTGACAACGGCTCGGGCAGTGCCAACTACACTTTCCGGGTTGCCTACAACAGCCAGCGAAGCGACCTGCCGCCGGTGTGGCGAGTCACCTCCGACCGGACTATGCCTGCAGAGGACTATCCCTATGTGCGGCTTGATGACTATGTAGAGCAAGGACTACGCAACGACGACTGGGACGATTGGTGGCGCAAATGGTCGCACTGGGATGAGTGGTATGACGGGCATGTGTGGATATACTGGGAGGGGGACGACCCACACTACGACCACCTGGGCACGCAGCACTCCGGGCGAAATCCCGAGGCCATCCTGATCCTTGATGACAACTATGACCGCCCGTTCTATATGGAACGGGAATCAGGCAGCTTTGCAGGTACCGTGGTGTACAGGTATGACATAAGACCTACCAACTATCTCCAGCTTCTCAATAACATCTTCATGTTTGCCTTCGATACGGC
>JALGTD010000210.1 GCA_029821515.1 Candidatus Zipacnadia bacterium
TTCTGACAACTTCCCAGATGCGGAGATTACCTGCCATCTCGAGATTGGGGATGATGGCAAAGTGAAGAGCTTTGAGGAGGTCCACACCAATGACTAAGACATGGTGGATGCTGCTGGTGCCGGGGATTCTGGCACTGGCGGCTGTAGTCGTCGTGGTAATGCTCTTTGTGGTCAAGCTGCTGTGGGCCTGGACGATTCCTGACCTCTTCCCGGGAGCGGTTCAGCAGGGCCTGATAGCGGCGAAGATATCGTGGTGGACTGCGTTCAAAGTGGCCATCTTTGCAGCGGTATTGGCGGGACTGGCCGGGGCGCGCCACTACCAGGCGAAGTAGCTTCGCGCCGCGCCGCTGCCTCACCTCACCGAACTTTTCACCCCTGAGAATTGTCATATAATATACAACTATAGACCGGCGCGGAAAGGGTGAGAATAATGAAGAAGGTCTTCGCAATCTTGATAGCTGTTCTGTTGGTCGGGCTGCTGAGCACCACGGCATTCGCCAAGCCGGACCGTGATCTGAAGATTGACACAGAGACCGCTGCGCTGCTGGCCCTGGGCTTTGGCGGGTATAATGACAGTTCGCCGCTGTTCGGCTATTATGACCCCTGGGACCGGGGCCGCCATCGCGGCTACCAGCAGGGCAATCATTACGGCTGGCGCAATCAGTGGTCACGGGGCCGGCCGCAATATCGGCCTTACCGCTACCCAGCCCGTACCGGCTTCCGGATTCGAATAGGCGACGGGTATCTGGAATGGTGGGATTCAGATTATGGCAGCCACTTCGGCTACGGCAGCAGCTTCGGCTTCGGCAGCGGCCCGGGGTATTACCGCAACTACGACCGCGACCGCGATCGCTAGTTCATGAAATGCCCGCAACCCGCGCTCAGGCAAGCACAGGGGCCACCCTCCATCTATGCTGTGGGAGGGGCACCCTTGCCCCGACCAGACTAGCTTCTACCACTCATCCATCAAATCGGCATAGTCGTCGTTTGCGGATGAGTACGGCCACTGTCCAGGACAATTCACCAGACCGGCCCTGACTGGATTTCCTTCTACGTACTCGACCATCGCTCGCATCACTCGTTGGCCACGAACACCCCGTTCATGATAGCCATCCTGCCACAGTGGTCCACTCACATCTAGAGCGGCATTGACCCGCTGCGCACTATAGCTCTTTATGGTGTGCATTATCCGGGCCAAGGTCTCACCGTGCTCAGGGCTAATGACTATATGGAGATGGTCCGGCATAAGCACAAATACGTGGAGAGCTATACGGTGGTGATCCTGGAGCCAAAGTAGATTTTGGCATATTATATCGGGGACCTCTGGGGGAGCAGTCAAACTGCGCTGCCCGACAGCTCTGGTGGTCACCAAGTAGGTATAGCCCTCCGCTGCGCTGCGGCTCTTGCGAAGTGCAGAGTATCCGTGGCCGGTTCTCATATTCTCGGGCTTACTTCGGTCGGGGCAAGGGTGCCCCTCCCACAGACTTTTTGGTATTCATCGTTGATTTAGCTCAGCGCCTCGGCCAGCCCGTTCGTCCAGGCGTCGCGGATTTCGTCCAGCGGCAGGTTAGTCAGCGGTTCATCGGCGACGCTGATTTGAAACTGGGGATCACTGGTCACCGTGCCCAACTCCAGTAACTCCAGACCGTAGTCAGCGAGAATCTGCTCCACCTGCTGCTCGTGGCCGGCGCGCACCTCCATCACAAAGCCACTGGACTCAGTGAACAGCCACTTGTCGGCCCGTAGCCCCTCCAGCATCTCCTCAGCAACATCGACGGCTACGCCCAGCTCGCCCGTGCCGAACCCGCCCAGCGCCATCTCACCTAGAGCAACTGCCAGCCCGCCGTCGGAGACATCCTGGCAGGCGGCGATGTGTCCGGCCGCAATTGCGTCAATGACTGCCCAGAGCATAGCCTGCTCCTGCTCCCAGTCAATTTTGGGAACGTTGCGGCCCAGGCCCAGTTCCAGCGCCTGATAGTAGGCTGAACCACCCAACTCATCTTTACGCGGCCCGACCAGGTACAGCCTATCGCCAGCCTGCTTGAGCTGCATAGTGACCGCTTTTGAGTAGTCCTGGAGTACGCCGACACAGGCAATAATCGGCGAGGGGGCCACTGCACGACCGGAAGCTGACTCATTGTAGAGGCTGACATTGCCGGAGATGACCGGCGTGGGGCTGTCGGGATAATCCTTCAGGTGAATATTCTTAGCGGCATCGGCCAGGCCGCGGGTGCCCTCCCGGAGCTCCCAGAAGGCCTGGGGGTTTTCGGGATTGCCGAAGTTGAGGCAGTCGGTGAGCGCGGCAGGGCAAGCCCCGACGGCGGCGACATTGCGCATCGCCTCGGCCACAGCGGTCGCGCCACCCCAGTAGGGGTCAATAAGCCCGTAGAAGGGATTGCCATCTGCGGATAGCGCCACACCCCGCACGCATCCTTCCAACGGCGCGCAGACACCAGCGCCGGCCTCGCCGGGCCGGATGACCGCATTGCCCTGCACCTCGGTGTCATAGGAGCGGTAGATATACGCACGGGAACACACATTCTGGTCACCGATAACCTGCAAGAAGGCTTCGTTCATATCAGCAGGCATACTGAATTCCGGCTCACTGCCCTCGTATTCCCGGGGCTGGGACTCACGGTCGTAGGAAATTCCTGAGGTGACCGCCTCGGCAGGCGCCTCACAGACGATTTTGCCCCGGTAAGCCAGCCGGTAGATTCCATCATCAGTGAACCGGCCAATGACCCGGGCGCAGGCGCCTTCGTAGATATTGGGCAGGTCCCAGTCCTCGTTGTAGATGCGCAGGACCTCTTCGCTGAAGTAGGTCGGCACCGCCCAGACGTAGCGCTCCTGGGTCTCGGCGCAGCAGATGGTCTCGGGCAGCATATTCTCCAGGCCCACGTGCACATTGTCCAGGCTAATCTCTACGCCCCTGCCACCGGAGGCAGTAATCTCCGATGTGGCACAGGCCAGCCCCCCACCGCCGATGTCCTTAAAGCCAATCTTGATGCCTAGCTCGCGGGCGCGCTGCTTCACTTGAGCGTTGGCCTTCTTCATCGCCAACACATTTTTGAGGAAGGGGTCAGGCACTTGTACGGCGCCGCGATCTTCTTCCTCCTCTTCTTCATCAAGGATCTTGGAGGCGAATGCCGACCCGCCGAAGCCTGAGTCATCGGTAGGCTTGCCGACCAGAATCAGGTCATAAGGCTCATCAGCAACCTCCGGGGGGACCGCCGAGTGGATGATGTCCTCTTCGGCGACGATGCCCAGCGCGATGACATTGACCAGGCAGTTGTCATCAAACTCCGGGGCAAAGTAGACATCGCCGCCCAGGTTGGGCACGCCCAGGGCATTGCCGTACTGCCAG